>JAILNV010000278.1 GCA_024691125.1 Lachnospiraceae bacterium
GCCTTTGGATTAACTATATACCAGATCCCGCCTAAAGAGGCTATGGGAAACAGAAATAAAACAAGTTTGTTTAAAATAGAATCACCCATATATAGAATACCTGCGTCACAGATCCAAATGCTGCCTTATGTCATACCCTTCCTGTTTAAGCTGCGAATCGAGAAGGTCATAGCTTTCAGGGATCACCTTGATAAGGTTCATGGGCTTTGGAAGCTTTTTCATGTTTTCCACCGGAATCTTTTTATGATCAAGAAGCTTTATATACTCAGGCGAAAAAGGTTCTATCAGCACAGCCTTTCCTTGAACCTGTAATCCCTTGAGATTTCCAAATCCATCATACGCATCATATATCGCCAGACTTACATGCTTATTCTCTTTTAGGCCTTTGAATTTCAGACCGCCTTCCGAGAACAGGTAAAAAGCTCCATCCAGGTAGTTATACTCTATCGGGGTGCAGCGTACAAAGTCTGATGAAGCGGTAGCAAGAGCGCAGGTATTACGTTCCTTGATAAATACCTCTATCCATTCCCTAAGCTTTTCACTTTCCATCCCGTTAGAGGCTGCTTCTTTTTCGATCCAGTATCTTGCCTGTTCATCATAGTCAGGTTCACACATATCGATCACTCCCATTTCTTCCACACATCCGGCTGGTAACCAAGTGTAGATTGTTTTCCGTTCCTGACAACCGGTGTTTTGATCACCTGCTGGTTTTCAAGAATCTTTTCCAGTTTGTCGTCGTCTGCTATATATTTGATCAGCGCCAGGGTATCCTTATCTTTTGCATTGGGATCGAGCATGTTCTCGATGCCGCCGTTTGCCTGAGCAACAGAAGTGAGTTCCCCTTTGCTCATGCCTTTTTCTTTCATATCTACAAATTGATAATTAATGCCGCGCTCCTTAAAGAATCGCTCTGCTTTCTTCGTATCATTGCATTTCTTTGTTCCAAATATCTGTATGTTCATGGTCTTCCTTCCTATCTTCGTTCTATCAATTCAGTTTAAGGATTACAACTTCCGGATGATTGAAGAATCTTGGAAGAGGAGTGGTCTCTCTTGCCAATCCCCGGCTGACCTCCATAATGCTGCCGTTTGACAGTTCATATGTGCCGCTGACATATTTGGCCATGAATCCCTGATCGGGTGCCAAAAGCCCTTTGTTTACGAAAGGAATCCGAAGCTGTCCCGCATGAGCGTGCCCAGTTAGTATGAGGTCAAAATCATACTTTTCATACGTGGATACTCTCTCGGGCCTATGACTTGCAAGGACTTTAACATGAGAATCTTCTGTTTTGTCATAGGCGCTGCGAATTTGCTCCTCCCATTCATCATTTCTTAAATATGTGGGATCGTCTATGCCGCAGATATCAAAAGTTGAATTTCCAAACGATATGGTATCGCAATCACCCTCAAGGACTATAACACCTGCATCTTTAAGATAATCCTTCATTTCATCGATACGGCCGCTCCAGTATTCATGATTCCCGGACACATAATATGTAGGATACTTCTGGCACAACTGCTCTATCAATAAATGTGCATTATCATCACTTAAGTGGTTATCCAATATGTCCCCGCCAAGGATCACTATGTCTGGGTTCTCCTTTTCTATTCTCCTGACAAGCCAGTTCTGGTTTTTTCCGTAATAACAGGAATGAAGATCTGTTATGAGGGCGATCCGTATTTCTTCAGAGTCCCCATCGATCAGATCAAGAGATATCCGTTCAGTTACGGGTACCCATGACCATAGCATCAGCAATATGAGAATAAGAGGGATGGCGATCCTTAAATATAATTTTTTTGATTTTTGCTTCTTACTCATCTATCTGTGTTAAGTGTTTCTTTACAACGTTCAATCAGATTTACAATTTCTCCGAGTCCTTTCTCGTCCTCTTCAGAAAATCTGCCTTTTATAGGGCTGTCGATATCCAATACTCCAATCACACGGTTCCCACAAAAGATCGGAAGAACGATTTCAGAATTCGATACACTGTCGCAGGCAATATGTCCCGGAAAGGCATGAACATCCTCTACCCGTATGATGCGACCTTCTTTAACTGCCGTTCCACACACACCCTTTCCTACAGGAATCTGTGTGCAGGCAGTTTTGCCTTGAAATGGACCGAGAAGCAGTTCGTTATCGAAAAGCAGGTAAAACCCCGCCCAATTGATGTCCTCCATAGATTCATACAGAAGGGCCGATATATTTGCAAAAAGGGTGATATCCCATTTTACGTCTTCTGTAAGAGCCTGTGCCTGTTTGAAAATAAGATTGTAGTCAGTCATATATCTTTCTCCATGTATATTTCGTACTTCACTTATTCTTAAGATACAAAAAAGCTTCCCTTGACAGACCTTTACTTTCAAGGAAATCCCATAAGTCACGGTTCTCTTTCTCTAACGATATGATACTCTTTTCCCCTCCTTTTGGGAAATCTTCCTTAACAGCTCTTTCTAAAAGCGAAAGAATATAAGGCCTGCAGCTTCTGAAATTGCTGTTATCTTCCGGCAGTTCCCATTTATGCAGTGTATGTATAGGGATACCGTATCTATCGGCGAATTCTTCGGGGCTTAGGCTGGTTATAGCCCTAAGTTCTTTTATATCCATGATGAAAATTATCCTTTTTAGGGTTTGATCTTACTAAGATATATTAGCACATGGATACCAAACGGTCAATAAAACAAACCCAATGGGTTGACATAATCGAATGTATGTGCTACCATGAGGACATAGACAAGGGAAAGGAGGCGTTAACCTATGAGAAACAGATATTTGTACGTTTGTAACACCTTGGATGAATATGAGTTACCGATAGCAGTGGCAGCCAATGTTCCGGAGCTTGCAAGAATGGTGGGTACATCAGTGAACTGCATATACAGCACCATATCGCACTGCCAGCAGAAAGGTCTAAAATCAAGGTTCAGGAAAGTCCTCTGGATCGATGATAATGATGAGTTTTATGATGAACAGCCGGCGGCAATGGATGCGATTGCCGCATAGCTGTCAGATTTAGAACCAGTCAAGATCACTTTCATTAAGACCTTCGCTTTCTAATGGTAATTCAGGATGTGTGCCGGATTCCGTGCCACTTTTCGTGCCGGTTTCGTCAGAGAAGATACTGTCGATTGTATCTTCAAGGCTGGAAGAATATTTCCAGTGCATCAGATCTGGTAGAGAGTCCGGAAGCATCAGAAACCATACAGTAATAACTGCAATTAGTCATCCTGATCCTGGTTGATCACAGTAGGACCATCCGAAGCCGTGCCGGCGGATGGACCGGATACTTTGATATCATCAGATGTGGCACCTGAGTCATTTCCAACAAGGTCTATAATCCATATCCTGTTTATACTCGTTAAAACCTATGATCTCCGATATTTCTGTTATCTTGAAGCTATCTATGTATACGATGGTCTGAAATGAGCGTAGCTCTCTTTTTGCCTGAACAATATCATTTGCATACCCTCTCATGGCAAGGTCTGCCATTTTGTTGATAGTTTCTGTTGAAGATGGGGTATGTATGGTTATGGCAGTACGGCATCCGGAGTTAGAAAGAGTAATAGCGGAGCATATTTCTGCTCCCTTTACCTCTCCTATGACAAAAACATTGGCACCGGCTACAAGTGCCAGCTGTCCCAGCTGCTCCAGATCCACAGGTATCTCATTATCATTAGCATAATGAACCACATGTTGGAGCATTACGCCCTTGCGCTTTGTAA
>JAILNV010000300.1 GCA_024691125.1 Lachnospiraceae bacterium
TTACAGGACGGCTTACGCTGAATCCGTAAATGATACAAGAGTTACATTCGACCGTGACATAAGAGCAACGGAAGCGGATTTCAGCCTGTTCGATACCAATCTGAGGCTGTATCCCGTAGGGCTTATGCTTGGCTGTACAATGGAAGTGAAATTCAATAATTTCCTGTTGAGCTATGTCAAGAATGCTGTGTCGGCCGCGGACAGGACGCCGATTTCGGCTTCCAAATACGGAATGGCCCGTAACTATCTTCTAAGAGCAGCACTGTAAAGAATCCATTCACTATATTTAAAGAAGGAGAATCATAAATGAAGAAGGAATTGATCAAGTATCTAGTTGCAAATACCGGTGCACTGACGATCCAGGATGTTTTACTTAACTTTCTGGTTGCCGCGCTCATAGGAGTAGTTATTTTTATGTCCTATAAGCTCACACATACGGGTTCGGCATACAGCGCGCGGTTTAATGTTTCGCTTCTCATGCTCACACTGGTCACAACACTTGTAATGAATGTTATAGGCAATAATGTGGCGCTGTCTCTGGGCATGGTCGGCGCTCTTTCAATAGTAAGGTTCAGAACGGCAGTAAAGGATTCGAGGGACACTTCATATATTTTCTGGTGTATTGCCACGGGTATCTGCTGCGGCGTTCAGGAATACATGATAGCAGCGGTAGGATGCGCCGTTATATTTATCTTCCTCATCCTGTTCGGACTTATACGTTCGGCAGAGAGATATCTTATCATCCTTCGCGGACCTCTCGGAGCCGATGGAAGCGTAGGTAAACTCGTTGATGAGAAATTCGGCGGAAAAGCAAGGATGGTAGTTCATAATACCGGACACGGAGAATGCGAGTATATATATGAGATAACAGACAAGATGCTTGACGCTGCCGGAAAGAACGGAAATGTGATTGAGTATTTCCGTAAGAACTCGGATCTTGAAATAATCAATATAGTTGCGCAGACTGATGAGATCAGCAGATGAGTATTATGTATTTGAGTCAGAAAAAGCTAATTGCTGCTTTACTGGTCATAATAACCGCCATGCTTATAGTGTGCGGAATGATCACATGCCGGGTAAGTATCTCTAATGATACAACAGCATATTATTCTTATAACAGGCTTGCATCAAACAGGACGGATGAAGAAGCACTTGATCATATAAATGAGGATTTTGTGACAGATAAGGGTTTTGTAAGTCATCTTCCTCTTGTGATCATTGATACAGGGGGTATAGAACCTCCTGTCAATACCAAGTTCATTATAGATCCGACGTATGCCGACGGTGGTGTCCATATGCCCATAGAGGGAGTGGAACCATACGTTGACGGAAGGATTTCCGTTATTGATGATATCGACGGTGACGGCTCAAACAGTCCCTATGACAGTCCTGCTTATTCGGGAAATATAAGCATCAAAAAAAGAGGAAATACCTCCATGTCTTACGAAAAGGCGCAGTGGCTTGTAAAGCTTGAGAATGATGCCGGAGAGGAAGAATATGCGAATTTTCTTGGAATGGGGGATGGCAGTGAGTGGATACTGAACGGTTCGCTTGCGGACAAAAGTATGCTGAGAAACTATCTTGCATACTCGACAGCATCACAGATCCTTGATTACACTCCCGACAGCCGTTTCTGTGAAGTGCTTATAAAGGACGGAAACAGGCTCAGTTATCAGGGAGTATATCTTCTTATGGAAAATATAAGAAGGGGCGTGAACAGGGTGGATATAACCAATTATAAGAGCAGTGAGACCTATAACAGTTATATCCTCAAAAGAGACCGTTTCGATCCTAAAGGAGTAATGCTCGAGAATTACGGAAGAATTAACGGCCTCAGTGAAGAATACATATCCGTTGTTTATCCTTCCGCCAAGAAGCTTACTCCTGAAATGGAAGAGTATATAAACGCAGACATTAACAAGATAGAAGAGATACTTTATTCAGATGATCCGAAAGTATTCGCCACATACAAAGAGGTACTGAATGTTGATTCCTTCATCGATTATTTCCTTATAAATGAGTACTTCGGAAATTATGATGCAGGTAATAACTCCACATATTTCTACAAGGAACGCGGCGGCAGGCTTGCGATGGGACCCGTATGGGATTTCGACGGAGCAATGGATAACTACAGGTTCGAACCGTTTGATGTCGAAAGTATAGCCTTCTATACAAAACCATGGTTCGACAGACTATGTCTTGACAGGGATTTCCTTGAGAAATTAAAGCACAGATATCTGGTTCTGAAACGATCGTATCTGAACAACGACGTAATAACAGACCGGATAGATGAAATAGTAATGTATCTTGGAGATGCTGCCGAGAGGGAATGGTACCGTTGGGGTGAGATCTATAAGGGCGAAAACGCTCTGTCTCTTGAGGATTATGAGCTTAAGGACGGTACGGTCCTTCACCGGAATGCAAAAAGCATAGATGATGAGATCTTCAGGATAAAAACAATGCTGCGGGAGCATTCAAAGTATATTTACAGGGATATAAACATGATCGAAGAGGATGCTTCCTTTAATACAGGAAGAGATGAGGTCGTGGGATGGCTTCTGCTTCTTGCGACGGCTCTGTTTATAATTCCTGCAATCCTAGCCGTATACAGACAATGAGAATAATTCAGTAAACAGGTGTAATATGAGTGTATCAACGAATTCTCTTCCGGCCGGATTTCCGGAAACAGTACATCAGACACATTATTTTTTAGAGGCTCTAAGCGGTCCTGTGGCCATCTGGATCGTAAGGATAATCGCAATACTTATATTTACAGGTCTTCTTGGCTGGTGGATATACCTTGAATACAAGAACAGACCGGAGGACAGATAGTTGCTTTTTTCAAGTATAACATTTATTTTTATATTCCTTCCGGTAACACTTCTGGTATATCATCTGCTTTATAAAAGAAGAACGGCACAGAATGTATGGCTTCTGTTTGTGAGTCTTATATTCTATGCATGGGGTGAGCCTGTAAATGTCCTGCTGATGATAGCTTCGATCTTTGTTAACTGGGGGATGGGACTCCTGGTAGACAGGAACAGACATGATCGCGGACGAATGAAGCTCTGGCTCATGATTGCCTGCGTTTATAACATAGGTGTTCTGTTTGTTTTTAAATATCTCGGATTTGTTATCGATACTGCCAACATGGTATCCAAAAAGGAGCTTATAGTTAATCCGAAGATAGCTCTGCCGATCGGTATATCGTTCTATACATTCCAGGCTCTTTCATATGTTATTGATGTTTACAGGGACGATATTGATGTTGAACGGAATCCGTTCTATGTCGGTCTGTATGTTGCTTTCTTTCCGCAGCTTATAGCCGGTCCCATAGTCCGCTATAATTCAATTGCGGAGCAGATACGTAACAGAAAGGGTACCTTAATAAAAATGTCTGTCGGTACCTGCCGCTTTGTTACCGGCTTCGGAAAGAAGATACTCCTGTCCAATTCACTGGCTATTGTAGCGGATCAGGTGTTTAACTGGTCGGCAATGGGTACCGATAATGTCAATACAACGGTGGTCATGGCATGGATGGGAGCCATTGCGTATACCCTTCAGATATATTTCGATTTTTCGGGCTATTCGGACATGGCGATAGGACTTGCGCTGATGTTTGGATTTAAGCTTGAAGAGAACTTCAATTATCCTTATATTGCAAAGTCTGTAAATGATTTCTGGAGAAGGTGGCATATTTCACTTACCACATGGTTCCGTGAATATGTATATATACCTCTCGGAGGGAACAGGGTAAAAAACAAGGATAAGATGATAAGAAACATGTTTGTTGTCTGGCTGCTTACAGGTATATGGCACGGAGCATCATTTAATTTCCTGTTTTGGGGACTGTGGCATTTCCTGTTCCAGCTTTCGGAAAGGTTCTTCGGATATGACAAGAACAACAGTCACCCCGTGCTGATGAGGATCTATACGCTTCTGGAGGTCATGTTCGGATGGGTTCTTTTCAGGGCAAGCGACCTGTATCAGGCAGGCATATATTTAAGAAATATGTTCGGGCTGAACGGAAATACATTCTTTGATGAGCTTACTTCATTTATGTTAAGGGAATATTGGATATATTTTGTTATGGGAATAGTATTCTCTCTGCCTGTTGCTCCGAGGATGAATAAGCTTCTGTTTGAGCACAGGACGGGCCGGGCGGAATCTGTGATGACATATATCTATCCTTTCGCGATCCTGCTTCTGTTTTTTGTCAGTGTAAGCTATCTTGTAAGAGGCGGTTACAATCCGTTTATTTATTTCGATTTTTAAGGTGTACTTTATTATAAAAACATGAAAACAAGAAATCTTTATTTTGTAAAAAAGTTCATATTTTCAATAGTTTTCTTTATTACCATCGGTGTTTTCTGTATAGGAGACTTTATAGAATTCTCGTACACCTTTAAACAGCGCGGTAAAAAGATAGCTGACATACATTCTGTTGACGATCTGAAGAAATGGATAAATCAGACCGATTCCGAAATAACCTCAAGCGTCATGGGCAGAATGCGCTTTATAGAGCTGTACGGATATATTCAGAAGCTGCTGGGCAAGAGGGAATTCAATAATTTCGCATATATCAAGGATGATGACGGGATGATGTATTACGGCTCGGTTGCCGAACTTGAGACTAACGATCTGGAGGAATACGCCGGGAATGTAATGCGCCTTAACGAATATATAGAGAGCAGAGGAGCACATCTTCTTGTTGTTATACCGCCTACCAAGGTAATGCATAATGTGTCAGAAGTCAAAAGAGAATGGCCTGTTAACGACCCCAACAACCGTACGGACAGACTTCTTACAATGCTGCAGCAGAGAGGCGTTGATACCTTTGATCTGAGAAGGCATATGGAGAATACCGGTCTCAGCCTTGAGGAGCTGTTCTTTAAGACGGATCACCATTGGACCCCGCTTGCCGCATTCTATGCCACGGAAGGACTCATAGAGAAGATGAATTCGCTCTATGATCTTAACCTTGATCCCGATGGTTATTACAGGGATCTGTCCAACTATAAGAGTTATACCTACAAGGACTGCTTCCTCGGGTCTACAGGTGAGAATTCGGGTGCCGTCTATTCGGGCGTCGATGACTATACCTTCTACTGGCCCGAATGTGATATGGAATTCGAATGGCACGATTACGAACATGATGAACGTACGAAGGGCAGGATAGAAGAAGCATTACTGTATCCCACAAGACTATATGAAGCAGATGATATCTATAATAATTCAATGGGCAGCGTCTATATAAGGGAAATCGTGAACAGTGAACGTATCGTGAATAATTCCAATCCTGATGCTCCGGTCCTTACGGTCATGAGGGATTCATACTTCAGCCCGATAGCGGTATTTCTTGCCCCTATGTTTTCGCATATTGACATGATGTGGACAAGAAATGACAAGGGGATGAGCATGGAACAGTATATTAAGGACGGATACTATAATTATGTGATACTTGAGGTATATCCGTATAACCTTGATTCTCAGTCATTTGATTTTTTCAGGGAAGAAAAGAATGAATAATACCACACAGGAATCAGATAAAAGTAAAAAAAATCTCATATTGATAGTTGTAACCACTTTCTTCTCGATAGTGTATCTTATATGGCGTACTGTGTACACCATTCCCTTTGAGTACGGTGCGATATCCGTATTTGCAGGTATTTCGCTGCTTGTGGTCGAGGTTCTCGGTCTGGTAGAGTCCTCGATCCATCATTATAATCTTTACGGTGTCGTGCGTCCCGAGCTCCCGGACATAGCAGATGATGAATTCCCACATGTTGATGTCTATATTTCATCATACAATGAACCCAAGGAAGTACTTATAAAGACCATAAACGGATGCAAGTATATGAAGTATCCGGATAAATCAAAGGTACATATCTATCTGTGTGATGACGGTCACAGGGCAGAGATGAAGAAGTTCGCGACAAAGATGGGGATCAATTATCTTGACCGGGATAACCACGACGGAGCCAAGGCAGGTAACCTTAATCATGCAATGTCCATGACCACATCACCTTATATAGTTACCTTCGATGCGGACATGATCCCACGCAGTAACTTTCTGCTCCGTACGATTCCGTATTTCATAGGTATGGAAAAAGACAATATCGGTAAGCCTGTATCCGAGCAGAAGCATCTTGGCTTCGTTCAGGCGCCCCAGGCCTTCTATAATCCCGATCTGTTCCAGTACTACCTGTATTCGGAAGAAAGGATACCGAATGAACAGGATTATTTCTACAGGGATATACAGGTGTCGAGGAACAAATCCAACTGCGTGATCTATGGCGGTTCCAATACTGTCCTTTCAAGAAAAGCCCTTAATGATATCGGAGGATTCTATACGCAGACCATTACTGAGGATTTCGCAACCGGTATGCTTATACAGAAGAAGGGGTATATCTGTATCGCGATAGATGAAGTACTTGCATCAGGTCTGTCCGCTACCGATCTTAAATCTCTTATTAATCAGAGAGTACGCTGGGCAAGAGGAGTTATTACCACCAACCGTAAAATGCACACAATGTGGAGCAGGGACTTAAGCTTCGCACAGAAGATCAATTACTGGGCGTCGGTATGGTACTGGTATGCACCTCTTAAGAGGCTTATATATTATATGTGTCCGCTGCTGTATGGTGTGTTCGGATACATGGTAATAAAATGCAATCTGTGGGAGATTCTTGTGTTCTGGCTTCCCATGTATATCACCCAGAATATGTCACTGCGGATCATGAGCCATAATTTAAGGACCGCCAAATGGACGGGGATATATGAAACCATACTGTTCCCGTTCCTGCTGATACCTGTTCTTATGGAGACCATAGGTATCAAGATGACGAAGTTCAAGGTTACCAAGAAGGGCGCTGTGGAAAGTGAGGCAGGAAAAAATACAGCCTATATCATTCCGTTCGCTTTTCTTGTCATTCTGTCTGTAATAGGTATCTATAACTGTATAAGACAGATATTCGAGAGTAATGATCTGGGACCCGCCGTTGTTCTGTTCTGGCTTATAATGAATCTGTATACTCTTGTCATGTCAATGTTCTTCGTTATGGGTAGAGATTATATCAGGAAGTTTGACAGGGTCGAAACAATAATAGATGCGGTGCTTCACACCTCATTTACAGCTTACAACTGCCAAACGAGTGATATTTCGGATGAAGGATTATCGATCACTTATCACCGCCCCATAAATATTGATGATTCACTTCCGGTTACGATAGACCTTGCATACGAGGAGTACAGATGCTCGCTTAAATGCCGTCTGCTGCATTCGGACAGTGTGATCGATGAGGATGACGGACGTAAGCTTTATAAGTATTCCTTCGAGGTGGAGGATTATCTTAATACATATGAGGAATACATGCAGATAATCTATGACAGGGTACCGTCGCTTCCGCAGCATCTCGACGAGATGACGGGAAGCTTCGATGATCTTAAGCTTAATGTAATTAAACGTACGGCACGTCCGGTATATCAGAACAGAACTGTTCCACGGCTCAAGATAGAGCCGGTGGTTGCCGATTACAACGGCAAGGATCAGCGGATAATTGATTTCAACTATAAATATCTTACACTTAAAAGGACAAGGCATCCGAAGGAAGAGGAGATACTTGTTATAGACCCTGACGAAAATCTGTTCCTGGTATGTACAAGGCTAAGAAAGGTGGGTCTGGGGGACAGTCTGTATCAGGTAGACAATTATTATGAGATAATCAGTGATCCGCATAAGAACCGCCTGCTTGAGAAGTGGATAGAACGGGCACTGCTGGCAGCAGAAGAGAAGGAAGGCCGGGAAGAGAAGGAACGCAAGAAGAGCAAAGGAGTTAAGACTGAAGGTTTTGATGAGATGTCTTATATAAAACATTAGTATAACTATTCGGAACAGGCTCAAATACTATAACAAAAATTTATGTATGATCTCGGAAATCCCGCTGTGGTTGTTATCATTCACCGTGATATAATCCGCAGCGGCTTTTGTTATTTCAGTACCGTTGCACATGGCAACACCTGTGCCGGCCGCCTCTATCATCGAGATATCATTCTCTTCATCACCGGCAGCCACCGAATTCTCTATGGGAATATTAAAATGATCACACATGAACTTAACGGCAAGTCCCTTGGTGGCAGCCGGATTCTCGAACTCAAGAAGGAAGGGACTTGAGAATACCATCGTCAGACGGCCTTCACACCAGGGAGACATATATTCCCTGAAAGCTGCAAGTCTTTCTCTTGATTCAAGACATATTACGATGACCTTAATGGGATCATTCTTAAGATATGCTATAGCATCATCTACCACAACAGGAGGAACCATTATTCCTGTACAGTACTTATGAAGCTCCGGAGTATCATGTTCGGATATAACATTGACATCATCGTATGTATGTGTATGGAAGCCTGCCTTCCATGCCTCATCCATGATATAACGAACATACTGTTTGGATACGGGATGTCTGATGATGGCGCTGTCATTGCTGCAGTCATATATAAGTCCGCCGTTATAGCTGGATATGTAATATCCCTCACCTGTCCAACCATAGCGTCTGGATATCTGGATCGCGCTCTGAATGGGGCGTCCGGTCGAAATCACGAACTTATGCCCGGAGGCAGTAAGCTCTTTTATAGCTTCAAGATCCTCCGGGCTTATATTTTTTTCATCGTTTAATAATGTTCCGTCAAGATCGGTAAATAATATTTTCTTATTCATTTAGTTATCATCATCCTCACGGTTAGCTGTATAAACGAAACGCTTACGAGCCATTTCATCACTTGAAAGATATTCGTCGTAGGTGGTTATCTTGTCTATCAGGCTTCCGTCGGGAAGTATTTCCATGATTCGGTTAGCAGTTGTTTCAACGATCTGATGATCACGGGAAGTAAAGAGTATGACTCCCGGGAACTTAATAAGTCCGTTATTAAGAGCGGTAATACTTTCCATGTCAAGATGATCGGTAGGCTCATCAAGAATAAGAACATTGGCACCGGATATCATCATCTTGCTTAAGAGGCAGCGTACCTTCTCACCACCGGACAGTACCTTCACCTTCTTGACTCCGTCTTCACCGGGGAAGAGCATACGTCCGAGGAATCCGCGCACATAGGTTACATCCTTGACGGGAGAATAGCCCATAAGCCAGTCCGTTATCGTAAGATCATTATCGAATTCTTTCGTTGAGTCCTTGGGAAAATATGCCTGTGAGGTGGTCACACCCCATTTAAAGGTTCCTTCGTCCGGCTCAAGTTCTCCCATGAGTATCTTAAAGAGTGTGGTCTTGGCAAGCTCATTGCCGCCTACGAAGGCTACTTTGTCATCATGTCCGAGAATAAATGAAATGTTATCAAGGACTTTAACACCGTCTATTGTCTTAGATATACCTTCTACGGCAAGAACCTCATTCCCTATCTCTCTGTCAGGCCTGAAATCAATATAAGGATATTTACGGCTGCTTGGCTTGATCTCATCCAGTTCGATCTTTTCGAGCGCGCGCTTACGTGATGTTGCCTGCTTGC
>JAILNV010000073.1 GCA_024691125.1 Lachnospiraceae bacterium
TGATGTTTGCTATGAAAATTACAATTCTACCGGGAATCAGGGCATTATCGATGATTTACAGGACTATATAGAAATGCAGGGAGGTAGAGTTAGTTGAAGCCTTTGTATCATGGAACGATATATGATTTTGAGGAGATAGATATATCAGCCGGAAAAGGTTATAAGGATTTTGGCAAAGGATTCTATGCCACCGCAGTTCCTTCACATGCGGAGAGCCTTGCAATCAGAAACAAGAGCATTGCAGAGAAACGCCAAAGCTTTCTCAAAAACAAAAAGGGAATAAAAATACAGCTGATCGTGGCATACAGATATAATCTTCTGTTCAGTGAAGAAACGGCTGGACTAAAGGTTAAGGTATTTGAAAAAGCCGATAAGGAGTGGCTGCGATTTATCCTTCAAAACCGTAAATGTAATGGTTGTGCGCATGATTATGATATTGTGATAGGCCCTACAGCGGATGCTGAAACAACTACAATTATCAATGAATACTATGATGAACTGGAAGAATCAGGATATTCCGATGAAGTATGTGATAAGGTAATTGCGGAGTTAAGGCCGGAGAATTTACCTAAACAATACTTTTTCAGAACCCAGGAGGCAGTGAATACCTTGAGCTTTGACAAAGTGAAAAGGCAGGTGATTGGATAATGATTACAGGTGCTGATCAGAAAAAGGCTATGCGAAATATAGCGGCATTCCTTGTAGAATACATTATGAACGATAAAGGGTGTTCCAGGGATGAAGCTGTCGAGTTTTTGATCAAGACAACAGTATATGCGGCTTTGATGGATGAGGATACGGATCTTTATCTGGAATCACGAGAAGCCGTATTAGATATACTAAAGGAGGAACTGGCCGGAAATCCATACGGATTATTACAGTTATAAAAAACCGTTTTGGGTACAGTAGTATTTGAACGGTATGAATATATCGAAAAGCGTATCAAATGATACGCGCAAGAAGTACGAAAAGAACAGGAAAAACGGTTTGAAATTTCCGTGTAAAAGAGATGGAGTAGAAAGAAAAAATCCCGCAAGCCTTGAAAATACAGGGTTTTCGGGATTTTTTTTTGCCTTTTGAGTTCAAGATGAGTACAAAATTTAATTTTATAGTTCATTAATGTGTATGGAGCCCTGAGGGCTTCCCTTGATAGAATCTGTGTATTGACCAAGTTCTCTAAGCGTTGAAGAAGCTGATAAAATTGCATTGATTGCAACAGAATAGTTTTTACCAGGAATGTTCATTATGCCAACGGCAAGAGATATATTAAACAATATACCATCAATACTCTGCAGATTATCATAAGTATCTTTCCGCTTGGAGGTGATATGGCAGATATTTTCCGCATGAATACATTGAATGTATTTGGAAAACCCATATGGCTACCTTATATAGAACTGATGACGCCGTTTCTTTTTGCTCTCGTAAGTATCCCTGTCACAGCATAGCGTTGGGCGAAAATACCAAAAAGTTGAACTATGTCAGGTTTTGCAGATGCATGCAAATTAACACGCAAATATACTTGCACATTAGTTTTTTCTGTTGTATGATAAATGTAGGTTTATAGCAGAACAACCAATGGATGGAGGTGTAAATATGCCGAGTATAATGCCAATTTCAGATTTGAGGAACTATACAGAGGTTCTTAAGGAAGTTGATAATAGGAATCGTGTTTATCTTACCAGAAACGGCCATGGTGCATATGCGATCATGACAGTGGCTGAAGCTGATGAGTTGGACAGGATCAGAGCCGCTCGAGCGCTTGCTGCAGATCTGAGAAGAGCAGAAGAACGCGCAGACCGGGAAGGTTGGATTGATGCTGATGATTTTGACCGGGAGATGGGGATCATAGAGTGAAGAAATTAAAGTATTCTCCCGATTATACCGAAAAAATGCGGGAACTAAAAAAGTATCTTGACTTCCAGTTTGGTGGAGATGTCAGGGAAAAAGTTATCAAAGAGATCGGTAGCCGTGTTCGATCATTGCGTGAGCATGAGCAAATAGGTATTTCTGTTCGCAATATGTATGGCGTAGATACGGATTGCTTGTGCATTTTTGTAGCAAAGAATTATGTATTCTATCGGATAGAACCGGACTGTATTTATGTCGTGAATATTTATAATGAACGTGAGGATTTCATGATGGATCTGTTCGGGATAA
>JAILNV010000132.1 GCA_024691125.1 Lachnospiraceae bacterium
GGTATAGTTGCATCATCAAGGATTACATCGGCAGATTCAAACAACATCGGACTGTATCTTGAAATGGATGCCATTCTGGCAGTTGCCCTCGGCGGTAACTCACTGGGCGGCGGTAAGTTCTCACTGGCAGGATCTATAATAGGAGCATATACAATTCAGGCTATAACGACTACTCTGTATGCTCTTGGTGTTTCAACCAACCAGGCCCCTGTTTTCAAGGCAATAATCGTTATCATAATCGTTGCCATCCAGGCGCCTCCTGTTAAGGCGTTCTTTAAAAAGAAAAACCTGTTCAAGGTATCAAAGGAGGTGGCGTAAATGAAAGACAGAAAGATTAAGCTTAACAGTCATACCATCCTCCTTCTTATAACGGTTGCTCTTTTTATAGCGCTCTATTTACTTGGATGTATACTTTACAGTAAGAAAGGTTTTACACATTTACAGACCTTCCTCAATATTCTTATTACCAATGCCGGGCTTATCTGTATCGCAAGCGGTATGACCTGTGTAATGCTTACTGCAGGTATCGATATTTCGGTCGGCGGACTCGTGGCAATGGACTGTATGATGCTGGCAGTAGGTATCAACAGCGGAATTCCCGCACCGGTGATGGTGCTTCTGGTTCTCGTTACGGGACTGGTATTCGGCCTTATGCAGGGCTTCCTTGTAGGCTATCTTAATATACAGCCATTCATTGTATCCATGGCAGGTATGTTCTTTACCCGTGGTATGACAGCGGTAATATCAACCGATCAGGTATCCATAACACAGGATACTTCACCGTTATACTACGCGTGGGCCAACTTTAAGATCAAGCTCCCCTTCGGTGGATATGTTAACAACAAGGGTGTGTACAATGCACCGTATATCAGAATAAACGTTGTTATCGCCCTGATAGTTCTGTTTGTTATCTTCTTTATGCTGAAACATACAAGGTTCGGCAGAAGCCTCTATGCGGTGGGCGGTAACGAGCAGTCGGCAGCAATGATGGGCCTTAATATCAAGAGCGTGAAGCTTCGCGCATATGTACTGTCATCGTTCCTTAGCTCCATCGGCGGTATCTGTTTCTCACTTAATACCATGTCGGGATCGGTACAGCAGGCACTCGGACTTGAGATGGATGCGATATCGTCGGCGGTAATCGGTGGAACACTGCTTACGGGTGGTGTCGGAAATGTTCTTGGTTCCTTCGTCGGAGTGCTCATAAACGGAACGATATCTTCGATAGTAAAGACCAACGGTAAGCTGGCAAGCTCATGGCCGAATATCTTAACGGCAGCTCTTCTCTTCCTCTTTATAGTTATCCAGAGCGCATTTGCCGCATTAAGGAGCAGAAAGGCAAGATAATATATATACAGAATATATTTGTTCTGTTACAATCAAGTCATGAAGAAACAGATTTTATCTTTAATTCTTACATTAATAATATGTTTGATGATGTTTACCGGGTGCAATGGCGCACCCGGTAATTCTGCTGTTGATACTTCCGGAACCGTAACTGCTGACGAAGCAGGGGATGACAGTAGGGATAGGGCTCTTATAACTGTAGGATTCTCGCAGGTCGGGGCTGAATCTGACTGGAGAAATATAAATACGGAATCCATGAAGGAATCCCTGTCGCCGGAGAACGGTTTCGAGCTTATCTATGACGACGGACAGCAGAAGCAGCAGAACCAGATAACCGCGATCCGTACTTTTATTCAGAAGGAAGTGGACTATATCGTTCTGGCGCCTGTGATAGAAGACGGATGGACCACTGCACTTACGGAAGCTGCGGATGCGGGAATACCTGTTATCCTGGTTGACAGGATGGTAAGCTCGAAGGACAAGGAGCTTTTCACATGCTGGGTAGGGTCTGACTTTGAACTTGAGGGTAAGAAGGTATGTGAATGGCTTAACGAATATTGTAAGTTAAACAGGATCAGCGGAAATGACATAAGGATAGTAAACATCAAGGGTACGGAAGGAGCATCGGCCGAACTGGGCAGGTCACGCGCCCTGCGGAAGGCGGTGAACAGATACGGATGGAAGCTGCTGGATGAAAGGTCGGGAGAGTTTACACAGGCTAAGGGCCGTGAGGTCATGTCGAGATTCTTAAGACAGTATAATAATATCAATGTTGTCTACTGTGAGAACGATAACGAGGCAATAGGTGCGATAGAAGCCATAGAGTCGGCAGGAAAGACTGTCGGATGCAATATAAAAAACGGAGAGATCATGGTCCTTGCTTTTGACGGATCTAGTGAGCAGGCTCTGGAAGCCGTAAGATCGGGAAGGATAACCTGCATCGGAGAGTGCAATCCTCTTCATGGCCCGAGGGTAAGCAAGATAATTGAGGATCTGAGGAACGGGGTCACTCCGGAGAAATACGAATATGTTGATGAAGATATCTTCAGCTCATATGAAAAGATTACGGAAATATCAGTGGATGATAAGGTTTATCCGGTTGAGATCATGAAACAGTGATGCAGATACCCGGCCGGAGTAAGAGCCGCAACAAAAAAGAGAAGGGATTGCCCTTCTCTTTTTTCGATATTAATATCTATTAGTCAGCGTCGATTGCTCCAACCGGGCAAGCACCTGCGCAAGCACCGCAGCTTACACATTTATCGGGATCGATCTCGAACTTGCCATCGCCTGCTGAAATAGCGCCAACGGGGCACTGTCCCTCGCATGTTCCGCAGCTTATGCATGAATCACCTATACAGTATGCCATAGTTATTTCCTCCTTTGTTTGAATAATACATTTATCACATTATACACCATGAATAACAGGTTAGTACATGCTAATATGTCCCATTACTTTAATGACGCGCGTCTCTTTCTTATACCATCCAGTACTACCTCTTTTTTCTTGATGACTTCACCTTTATCCATGGGAGGAACACCCTTAAGAGGGTACTCGTAACCCAGCTTCTCGTACTTAACCACACCCATTGTATGATAGGGAAGTACATCAAGAGCCTTAAGGTTATGAAGTCCGCCGATGAAGAAGCCAAGCTTGTAGAGATATTCATCATCATCCGTATAACCCGGTACGACAACATGGCGTATCCATATATCCACATCCTTGGTGTCAAGGTATTCGGCAAAAGCAAGGATCCCATCATTTGGCTGTGAAGTAAGCTCCTTATGTTTCTCGGGATCGATGTGCTTTATATCAAGCATTACAAGGTTGGTAAGCTCCATAAGCTTATCAAGCTTCTTTATGAATTCGGTATTACCCGGCTTATAGGCTATGCCTGAACTGTCTATACAGGTATGTACATTATCCTTTTTGGCCAGTGTGAACAGATCGATGAGAAAATCAACCTGCATGAGTGGCTCACCTCCGGTAACGGTGATGCCGCCTGTCTTATAAAAGGGCTCGTTTCGTTTGTATTGCGCGTAAACCTCCTCCGGAGTCATCTCCGTTCCGCCGACCATTGACCATGTATCCGGGTTGTGGCAATAAAGGCATCTCATGGGACATCCCTGAACAAAGACGACGAATCTTGTTCCGGGTCCGTCCACGGTTCCGAAGGATTCAAGAGAATGTATTTTTCCGTTCATAGAGTTCTCCTTAACTGTAGTATCCGGTTTGTTTCAACTTATATATAGTGAACGAATTTGTTTCGTTTATTATAAGTATATCATAAGTATGGCATTTTAACACCAATAAAAACGACCTGACTGTTGCATAAGAGCCTGCCGTTTTTTGGCATAAGTCAGGTCGTTTTTATTATTTGCACTGTAATTCACTGATGGATCCGTCTTTGATCCCATAAATATCCGGTTATCCGGTTTTAACCCGTACTGCATTTTTACTATAGTTACATTTTGTTCCCTTCCTTCTGTTTAAGAGGGTCGGGTATTCTCGACAAGGAGAATTGAATTGTGATACAAATGTGACCAGGATAACCTTCGAAGCTTCTCGACTGTAACATTACGTTTAATCAACATCTGGTTTGGAATATCTGTCCCTGTAAGGAACTATTGTTTATTGTAATTGAAAATATTTTGAGTAAAATCAGATAGTCATAAGACTATGATACCCGCCACAGAACGGGTAAAGACCAGTATTATCTGGAAAAAAACTCAAATATGGCTTATAATATATATGAATAAAAGTTTTACCTGCCCTCCTTTCGTTACCGATTGCCGTTAAGCTTCGTGGGTATACTACCCCGGTAACGTCCGGCTGGCAATAGAGTTTCGTAAATTTCGTAAAAATTGACATAATCACCAAAAGTTAATGCGTTTGAGGGCTGATTAAAATGTGATTTTTTGGTGAATTTTTCAAAAAAACGGTTATTGACTTATCGATTTTAATCGATATACTATTAAGAGATAATAATGATATGAGGAGGTGATCATATGAAGCTTGAAAAGGTTAACGAGAATCAGATAAGATGTACACTGACCAAAGCAGATCTTGCAGACAGACAGCTTAAATTGAGTGAGCTGGCTTATGGCACGGAGAAGGCAAAGAATCTCTTCCGAGACATGATGCAGCAGGCTTCATATGAGTTTGGCTTTGAAGCCGAGGATATACCTCTTATGATAGAAGCCATTCCGCTGTCAGCGGACTGTATCGTGCTCATTATAACCAAGGTGGAGGATCCGGAGGAGCTGGATACAAGATTTTCGAACTTTGCTCCTTCGCTTCATGAGGGTGATGCGGATTCATCCTTTGAGGATATGATCCAGAACTTTACCGAGAACGCCGGAAATGTGCTTGATCTTTTCAAGAAACTGAAGGAGGAGACAGACAAGCTTTCGAACGGAAACGGACAGGCACTTGAGAGTACTGACGATTCTGATGAGAATGTGGATCTGTGCAAGGTATTCTCCTTTGATGAGCTTGATGAGATAACCAGACTGGCCAATGTTCTGTCTAACTTCTATAACGGCAGAAGCTCTCTGTATAAGGATAAGAGGAATGGGAAGTATCTGCTCTTTGTAACCAAGTCGGAGCATACCCGGGAGGATTTCAACAGGGTCTGCAACATCGCTTCCGAATACGGTGTGATGGAGCAGCTGACAGACGTTATGATCGCATACCTTGACGAGCACGGCGGCCTTATCGTGAGAGACAATGCGCTTGAGAAATTAAGGTCATAGAGGTGATAATGGATTATTCCAGGAATTATACAATAGAAGATATAGCACAGATGGAAGGACATGTCGAGATGATCTCAGGACATGTCCTTATCATTGATAAAACATCTACCACACACAATCTTGCTGTTTCTCTGATCGCACAGGCCGTACGTGAACATATACGTAATAAAGGTGGTAACTGTACGGTGTTTACAGAGAATGTGGCTCTGTATTGTAATGAGCTTTCGGGCGGTGATCAGGATAATTATTTTCTTCCTGATGTAATGACAGTGTGTGATCCTTCATCAATTGATGAAGATGGGGTTCATGCTGTTCCTCTGTTTGTTGCCGAGATCACATCCGAATCCACCAGACGGTTTGATTATGAAGATAAAATGATGGTTTACAGGAATATTGGTGTTGAAGAATACTGGGTAGTAGACATACAGAAGAAAGTAATAACCAAATATCTTCAGTCAGATGATTTTGTACCTGAAGTATACTTACATCCGGAAGCTGTTAAGGTTTCGGTTTATCCGGGGCTCACAATTGATGTGTCAGAGTATATGCGTTAAATATAGAGTAAGTAATAAAAACGTAAGAGTAGTCGGAAATAAAAAAACCATCATCCGGATCACGGATGATGGTTTTTATTATCCATTGGGATCAGATAGCTTCGATCCGGCTTATAAGCTCATCAACATCAATGCCGTGAACCAGAGCAGCTTCCTCAAGGCTCTCGCCCTGTGATGCGGGACATCCGAGACAGTGCATGCCTATTCCCATAAGTACTGGTGCGATCTCGGGCTTAATCCTGAGCGCTTCGCCTATAAGTGTTTCTTTTGTTATTTCTGACATCTTCATATCCTCCTACTGTTAATAAGTCTTGTCTGATATTTATTGAATCCGCTATATGCCGATATATACACGTATATCTCTGTTCAGTCACATAAGCTTCGTTTATGTAGAGTATCATTTTTCCGTTAAAAAAACAAGCCCCGCAGGGCAGACAGAGGGACATTTTACTGCTTTATCAATTTAAAGGGAGCCGTTTGCCTAATTAAATCAGGCTTGTTTTGTGAAAAGTACACAAAATATGCACTTGACAGGGCTATTGTATCTGAAAAAGTACACTACACAATCTTGACGTGTATACACGATTCAAATATAATTGAAATACACCAAACGTGTAACTTCCTTTCTGCTGAATGCAGGACGGATTAGCAACTTATCATATTCAAATAGGAGGCAAACAATGAGATCAGAATGGAATGGTTTCGTAGGCGGCAAATGGGAGAACGAAGTTAACGTTCGTGACTTCATCCAGAAGAACTACACACCTTATGACGGTGATGCTGAGTTCCTTGCAGGACCTACACAGAACACAAAGGATTTATGGAATCAGGTACTTGAGCTTCAGAAGCAGGAGCGTGCAGCAGGCGGCGTTCTTGATATGGATACAAAGGTTGTATCTACTATTACTTCTCATGGTCCCGGCTACCTTGACAAGAGC
>JAILNV010000190.1 GCA_024691125.1 Lachnospiraceae bacterium
GCGTTCACGAATGTGCTGGTCATATTTGCCGTCTTAAAGACCATATCATCATTAATGCCTGTAAGCGCATTCAAACTTGGATTCACGAATGGGCTTATGAGTGAAAGTATGATCATCTGGTTTGTTTTGATTTTTATGGAAATTGGTATGGAATAATATATGGAGGATGAGTTGTGATTGTGGTAAAGGTTATTATAGAAGGCCTTGGATTGGGATTTCTTCTGTATCTGATCTGTGCTATCGGCATAAGAAACGGTGCGGTAGGAATGGTCCATCTTTATAGTGATGAAGTGAAACAGCGCGTTGTTGAAAACGGGCTTACCACGGCAGAAGAAATAAAAAGAAGAAGCATTCTTTTTAAGTGCATCTGTATTCCGGGATATTTAATTTATGTCCTTGTTTGCGTATATGCCATCAACGGAGCAAGGGGGTTTTTCAATGGATTCTGGCAGATGATTGTTATATTGTCTATCATGAACGTGATTGATAGAATTCTGGTAGACGGATACTGGGTAGGTCATACAGATGCATGGAATATTCCCGAGACCGAGGACCTGAAACCATATATTACCGTAAAGGATAAACAGAAAAAGTGGTTTATGGGGACAGTGGGTATGGCGATCATTTCGGCCATACTTTCGGGGATAATGTGTCTGATCTTATGAAAATGAAATAAGAATAATAGGATTTAAGAATATTATGAACGGGAAATATGCAATACAGGGAATTATAGGGTGCTTACTTTTCGGAGTAGGAGACTGGCTGCTCGGGTATGTTGATCCGGGAGAGGTTACCGGAGATGTGTTCTATTTTATAAGTATAGGTCATGGCGCTGGATATCCGGATTGGAAGATCATGTTAACGATGGTTTGTGCAATTGTCGGAGTACTGTTTCTCTGGCAGGGCTTTGTGCACATTTCAGACTTAATGAAAGAAGAAAAGGATAGGGCAGAAGCGGCAAGAGTATTTACATTCCTCACATATTCATGGCTGATTATTCATTTTGTGGTAACGATCATGGTCTTTATATATTCGTACACATTCAGGACTATCGGAAGCAAGCAGGCGGTAATAATAACAAATGGTCTTGATAAAGTTATGGATCCATGCATACTTATAGCCTATTTCATATTAGTTATAGCCATGATCGATCTTATCATCATGATCGTGAAGGGAAAAACTAAGCTTGAACGGTCAGATGCTTTTATGACACCGCTTACATGGATGATTCTGATCGGAGCGGTTTCATTGATAATACCGACAAGCCCGTTTTCAAAAGGGTTGTATACCTTTTGCATGAATGCTGGGATGATCATCTGGTTTATAAGGTTGCTTGTATTTCAAAAGTTGGAAAAAGAAAATGAAGACATTCAATAATATAGGTATTGATGAAAAGCTGGATTGGGACAGGATCGGTCATCTCATGAGAATCGGACTGATCGCAGGAATCATGGTCCTTATCGGAGATATTCTTCTTGGATGGGGAGTAAGTGATCCGACACTTAGCGGTGTGGCGCGAAAGCTATCGGCATATAATAAACTTCCGGATTCGAGAATTTTCTGGTCGGCATTTCTGGGTTTTATCGGAATTCCGGTGGAAGGGTTGTGCTATTTTGCGATATACAGACTTATTGTCCCATATTCGGAAAAGTTTGCGCATATGTACCGCACAGGAGTTATCGGATATATAGCCTTTGGTGGCTGCGGTGTTCATGTCCCATGTCTTGCGGTGGTATTTTTTTATAAATATATGATGCGGGAAAATCCGGATAAGGCGGTGGAACTGACAATAAAATACGGAACATACTTCCTGCTTCCGGGAATAATAGCATTCCTGATATTTTTCGCTATACAGAGCATTGCTCATATATGTGCTTTTGCAAAAGGACTGACACCGTATCCGAGGTGGTGCTGGATATTCTGTCTGCCCGTAGGGATGGCGGCAACTATGCTGCTTAAGCTATGTGGAAATCATGCGATCACAAATGCTTTAACAGCCGGATGGATAAGCGTAGGTAATATTTGGATGTTCTTAGGATTTCTGATCATGAAAAACAAAGCAAAGGGGGTTTAAAGCCAATGTATATGGCATTTGTTGAAGGACTGATATGGTCAGTATTGTGGATCATATATGTATATGTGATCGTGACGAAATATCCTTGGCAGATGCTTCATGATTATCCGGAGGATATACAGAAGGCATCAACATTGCCTGAACCGACCGAAGAACAAAACAAAAAAGCAAAACTGTTTGGTCTTCTTGGATCACTTGTTATATTCGGAACACTGATAGTATTTGGCCTGATGCAATTCCATGGCGATAAGGTGGGTTTTCTTAAAGTACTTTTATATATTTTCATCATTGCCATGATATGGAATGTCGTCGACCTGTTTGTAATGGACTGGCTGATCATATGCCTGATCACTCCAAAGTGGGTTGTGCTGCAGGGTACGGAAGGATGCAAAGGATATAAAGATTATTTCTACCATTTCAAGGGTTTCCTGATAGGATGTGTATACACGGCGATCATGAGTATTATTATTGCCGGAATTGACTACATTGTGCTCAGATTCCTGATATGTTAACAACTATACCGGTGTAAAGGAGAATTAAATTGAGATTATATACGATAGAATCAGAAAACAGACAGTATGTTGCCGTTGAACGAAAAGACGGCAGGCTGATCACCCTTAATTCAATGGGGATCAAGGTGAAGGATATGAATGATCTGATCTTTCGCTTTGATGAGATAAGTCCCTTAATCAGAAGCGGACTTAAGAAAGAAACCCAAGAGGTGAATGAGAGTGAATACAGAATAAAAGCTCCGATACCTGTCCCTCTTCAGGATGTCATATGCCTTGGGGTCAATTACAGATCCCATATAGAAGAGACAGTTGATGTACTGGATTTTACAAAGAAAACGGATACGGTGTACTTTTCGAAAAGGGTGAACTATGCAAATGATCCGGATGGAATAATACCGGTATATGATTTTGTGGACAGTCTTGATTATGAAGTTGAGCTGGGTGTGATCCTTAAAAAGGATGCTAAGAATATATCATCGGAAGAAGCTGCTGATCATATTTTTGGATATACGATAATAAATGACGTAAGTGCAAGGAACCTGCAGTTTAAACATCAACAATGGTATCGCGGGAAGAGCCTTGATGGTTATACCCCAATGGGGCCGTGTATTGTTACTGCCGATGAGTTAGGAGATGCACATAATCTTGGAATAACCTGCTATATAAATGATGAGAAAAGGCAGGAGAGCAACACTTCATTTATGATCACTACTGTAGAAGAGGCAATTTCCGAATTATCGCAGGGGATGACTTTGAAAGCCGGCACTATCCTTGCAACCGGAACCCCGGGTGGCGTTGCCATGGGGATGAAACCGCCCGCGTATCTAAAAAAGGGTGATGTGATCCGATGTGAGATCCGGGGAATCGGAAGTCTTGTGAACACGTGTGGATAGTCTGGGTCTTAGGAGGAGATGCTATGCAGACAGAGAATAACGAGATAAAAAAGAAAACAATCAAAACCATGAAAGGTAAAAAGGCGTTCAAGGATGAGATCATAGCAAGGCGGTCCCGGGAAGAATGTGAAAAGATATGGCACGATGCCCATAAGAGACTTTATAAGATGTATGCCGATCATCAGGACCTTCCCAAAGGCGTAGCCATGCATACGGATGGATTTATCTTTCCGGCAGCAGCTATCTATCTCGCCATGAAGGAA
>JAILNV010000194.1 GCA_024691125.1 Lachnospiraceae bacterium
CGGGGCACTGATTCGCCTTCATAAAAGGGATGACGTTTTCTTTTGTGAACCGTTCAGACCGGAAAACGATGTGCATTGAACCAGAAATGATACAGTTTTCGCCCATATCCAACAGCTTTGTCGTGGATGAAACTTCATGAATCATTGCTCAAGAGGCTTAAAATCAAGGTTTTTTGTGCAAAATATATAAGAAAGTATAGAGAGGTATTATGTATCGAGAGATAATAAATGAACTGAAGAAATGGAAGGAAAAAGCCAGAAGAAAGCCATTGTTACTGTCAGGTGTACGTCAGTGCGGAAAGACTTATATTGTGGAAGAATTTGCTAAGGAGTATGTATATCTCCTGAATGATATCCTTAAGATGGATACGGTAGGTAAAATGTCCATGAACGCTGTTGAATCGATAATCGGTTCAACAACAAAGATGAGTTTCAGGGATGCGGCTGAGGAACTGAACCGGAATATTAAGATAAACATATCGCATCAGGGCGCATGGAATGTAGTCCAAAAGTTTGGAGAAAAAGGGTGAAGAGACAGTGGAGCTGATTGCGGTTATTGTTTATGCGTAACGGTTTCGTTAATGGTATTCCCTTGTCTTGGAGGAACTGTTTATGTGGGCATTTATATTTGGGGGAATGATAATCCTGGCGATCGCGGGCTTTGTTTTTCTGTGGACCAGGTTTCAGAAGTTCGGGATAGTAAACAGGCTTTCGGGTAACAGAAAATGGCTCAGGAGGCTGATAGCCCTGATCCCTATGTTCATCTTTGGCTTTTTTATATGGCTCGATACGGTAAATACCGTCATTGTTCTGCTTCATATGGCTGTTTATTGGGCATTGACCGAAGCGGTCGCATCTGTTGTAAAGAAGCTGAGAAGGAAAAACGGCGATGAAACAGACAACGGGAAGGAGACCTCAATAAAGAGTAACGGAGGTCCGTATATTGTCGGAATAATCGTGTTATGCTTTGAATTGCTTTATTTTTGTACAGCCATATACCTTAATTATCATGTATGGGAAAAAGATTATCAGCTTAGCACCGGAAAGAATATTGGAGCAGACCGGATCAGAATAGCACAGATAACGGATTCTCATTTGGGAACTACGTTTGATGGTGAAGGATTTGCCAAACATATGAGACGGATACAGGAGACGCATCCGGATATTCTGGTTATTACAGGCGATTTCGTAGATGATGACAGCATCCGTGATGATCTGATACGAAGCTGTGAGGCGCTTAAGGAGTTCGAGGCACCTCTTGGCAAATATTATGTTTATGGTAATCATGATAAGGGATATTACGGCCGGCGTGATTTTACGGCGGATGAAATGGAGGCATACCTTAAGGATGCAGGCGTTGAGGTTCTTAAGGATGATGTGAGGCTTATAGATGACCGGCTGTACATGGTCGGAAGAAAGGATGCCTCTGATGGCGGACGTGAGGAAATAAGTGAGCTCATGTCACCTCTTGATGCATCGAAATATACGGTCCTTCTGGATCACCAGCCTACGGATTATGCTGCAGAAGCCGCAACGGGAGCGGATCTTGTACTAAGCGGTCATACGCACGGAGGACAGACAATAGAGCTTGCACTGGCAGCCATGCTTATGGGAGTCAACGACAAGACTTATGGTATCGAAACACGTGATAAAACGACTTTTATTGTGAGTTCGGGAATATCTGACTGGGCAATCAGGTTCAAAACAGGAACCAGATCTGAGTTCTGTATTATCGATGTGAGGTAGGGATCAGGGAACCAGGGGACGGTTCTCCGGTCTCCTGTGTCTTTTAAACATAATATGATTCAGGGGTCAAAACTATACTTTTTATGATTAACGGATTGTTCCGTGCTTCGCACTCCCATAATCCTACCCACCATTCGCAATTTCGTGGTGCTAAGCTCCATTTCTTGCTCATATTGAGGCGGGTAATAAATCCTTGTCCCCACCATCAGGCAAGCTTGTGGTGTTGAAAGGCTTTTGCCCTTTAATCATAATATTGAAAAAAATATAAGCGCATGCTACCATGTATAAGCTGATGGAAACCAAATAGATTCATATTTGATCACAGAATCAATCAAATCAGGCGGCCTCATTTCGCCGGTAAGTCCATTGCAATTAAGAATCACACAATTTATAATTAAGAAGGAAGATGAATGAAGAAAATTGACTGGCATTCAGGCTTCGTCAATGCGATGAAGCTTGAACTCCTGGCGAATGAGAAGGACCTTGAGTATGAGGACGAACATCTTTACAAGGTCCTTGGGTACACAGGAATATATCTTGAAGAGCTGCACAGGTATGATGAGTATGGACGCGATGCCTTTACGA
>JAILNV010000195.1 GCA_024691125.1 Lachnospiraceae bacterium
GGGTGATATGCGGTATATAAGCCAGCTCTTATCCGTAGTGCTTTCAAGACTGAGTTCTTCTTCGATCTTTGCAAGGAGAACGGTTTTACCCGATCCTCTTACGCCTGTGATTTTGTACAGAGATTCGGACGGTCTGTCATAGCTGAAGTTCTCAAGTATCTCACTGACCTGATCTGTAGGAATATATGTATAATCAGGTATTCTAGAGAAAGTTGTTGTGAAAGGGTTCTGCATACGCACCTCGATTGATACTTTTTATAAATCTTAATACTTTTTGATAGTTATTTATACATTTGAATACATATTATACTTTTCTATACTTTTTGACAAGATATTTGAGTGAAAAAGTTAATTCTCCTTGAGTGAAAAGTTAATGTGAATTCCACAGCGAAGGTCTATTAAGAAAACATAGCTTTTGACCGATAATATAATTGAGGTATATTTGTAAGCACAGGAGGGCAGAGATGGAACAGGGAAGATTAAATCGGAAAAAAGAAATTGATAACAAAGGCTTTACGCTGGTTGAACTGATAGTAGTTCTTGTGATACTGGCTATATTGGCTGCAATACTGGTTCCGGCACTGTTGGGATATATAGACAGAGCCAAGAACCAACAGCTTCTGCTTGATGGTAAGAATATTATGACTGCTATTCAGGCTGAAGCTTCATCCGCATATGCTACAGACGGAGATGATACTTTCCATTATTGGTTCCACTATAGACGTGGATGGGAAAAAATATCCGATCGAATAGCTAAAATTTCGGATACTAAAGGACATGCACTGTTTTGCATGAGAGCAAAACCGGCTCCTGCTTCGCATTATGATCATGATGCGTGGACGGTTTATCAGATTATATATATTGGAGAGAATACTGATGTTGGGGCTCCGCTGGTATATTTTAACGGTTCATCCTGGGAAGCAATGAATATCACCGAAAGAAGCGGCGGAGATATCTGGGACATAAAAGAGGTTCAGGAAATAACAAGTAATGCAAAATATAAGAATGGTGAATCGATAGCGGTTGATGGTGCAAAGGAATGGTATAGTGTAAGATAGAAAGACAGAAGAACCGTCCCTTTGTCTTTATGGAAAGCAGAAAGGTGAGTTGGCGATCGGAACATCGGTCATTCCTATCAAGGAAGGTGCTCCGGCTAATAAATTTGGGCCTGAAGCCAAAACGGAGATGTCAGTCTCATCGGAAGTGACTTTGCCAACAAGGTTCTTAAAACAGCGGATCTGACCGGCGATAAAGAACCGTTTATACTTATGATAGCGGTTGGCAGTAACCACGATAAAAACGGAAGACTGGAGAAAGTTACAAAACATGACAAATATACAGTATATGATGATGATAGTTCTAAAATGACAAAAGATATGTTGTCCCAATTTCAACGTATGAATAGTGTTGTTGTTCCTGTTTCTCCGGAGGACTCACGAAAGATCAAAGAATTTGGTAAAGACTATAAAAGGATATTAGGCAGTTTACTGTCTGCTGTATTAAATGACTCTGAGCTTATTAAAAAGTGTGTAAGTTAATATTGACCAAGGATTCCGCATACGGTTATCTTGGACAGGCTCCGGGGCAAACGCTTCGGAGCCTCTTATTATTGTAATAAAATTGAATTTTTGACTGTTTCATGATAGTATTTTATTCGTATAATTGCGCAAAAAGACAGGCTGAGATATTTCATATAGACTATATTATTGTAGCGTTATCTTTCAGGATAATTTTGAAATAGATGGATCCTTCGGGAGGAGGTAGCTGTATGGAGTTTAAGGTAGGTGTAGGAAAATCTGATTTTGCTGCACTCAGGGAATCAGGTAATTACTATGTTGATAAGACGAGACTGATTTATGAGCTTGTTAATGATACTGATAATCAGGTGACGCTTTTCACCAGACCACGTAGGTTCGGAAAAACACTCATGATGAGTATGATGGAGAATTTTTTCAGCATACGCAAGGATAGCAAGCTGATATTTGAAGGGCTTGCTATAACAGAACATGAGAATTTCTGCAAGGAGTGGATGAATCAGTATCCTGTCCTTTTTGTTTCATTTAAGGATGTTGAGGCTGAAGAATTTGCTGATGCCTACGATATGTTAGGTGTCAGGCTCGCAGATGTATGTAAAGATCTTGCAGATGCAATTGATACGGATGCTGTAGATAAAGATGATAGGAATGCATTTCGGAGACTGAAAGCTGAATCAGGGAAAAAATCTGATATAAAAAATTCCTTAAAAACGCTCATGCGCATGATGAGCGTTGTTTATGGTAAGAAAGTTATTCTTCTGATTGACGAGTACGATGTTCCTCTTGCAAAGGCAAGTGAAATGGATGCATCAAAGAATGGTTACTATTCCGGAATGCTTGATATTATCAAGGGGATTATGAGTACTGCTCTTAAAGATAATGAGTTCCTTCAATTTGCCGTGATTACCGGATGCCTTCGTATTGCAAAGGAAAGTATATTCACGGGCACCAATAATTTTGCCTCATACTCTGTTCTGGACGAGGATTTTTCTGAATACTTCGGCTTTTCCGGTGATGAAGTGGATGCAATCCTTGAGGCGGCAGATCGGAAAGATAAAGCTGATATCATTAAGAAATGGTATGATGGCTATGTGTTTGGTAACAGCTATGTATATTGTCCATGGGATGTTATAAACTATCTTTCAGCATTAAAAAGGAGAAAGGATGCAAAACCAAAGAATTATTGGAAAAATACCAGTCATAATGGCATTCTGCTGACATTTGTAAAGCATTCGGATTTTGATGTTGCCGGTAAATTTGAAAAACTGCTAAATGAAGGAACTATTGTTCAGATGATATCCGATGAATTAACCTATGACACTATTCATTTCACAGAAGACAATCTATGGAGTGTTTTGTTGATGACAGGTTATGTTACAAAGGCTGATCCTGATGAAGATGGAGATACGGTTTCTTTGAAGATACCAAATAAAGAGATAGCATCTATTTTTCAGGATTCCGTCATAAGATATTTCACGGATACTGTAAACTCTGATACGATACAGAACCTGATGGGATCACTTTGGGAGAAGGACGAAATAAGATCCGGCGAAATACTATCCGGGTTGTTGTGGGACACGATCAGTTATAATGATTATCATGAGGACTATTATCACGCATTCCTTGCCGGTGTATTTGTTGGTAGAGGGTACGAGGTCGAATCTAATAAAGAGAAGGGTCTCGGAAGACCTGATATACTTTTGAAGGATAGAAAAAACAGAAGGGCACTCATTATAGAGGCGAAGAAATCTGATAAGGAATCGGGTTTGGACAAAGCTTGTGATAAGGCGATAAAGCAGATCATTGATGAGAAGTATGCTGAGGGGCTTTACGGTTATGATCAGATACTATGTTATGGTGTTGCATTTTTTCAAAAGCAGGCGAAGGTTAAGCTGCTTACTACATTGAAATACGAAAGTAAAATATAAAGTATTGGGGAAGGGCTCCGGAGTGAATAACTTCTGAGCCCCTATGTAGTTTATAATATTGCAGCAGTGTTGAACTCAATCTGTCTTAAGGCATTGTGAAGGTTCTTGTTTGCATGATCTGTTTTTATCTGCAGGATTTCAGGTAAGGAAAGGGGTATTATGAAGTACGATGTGATAATTATCGGGGCGGGACCCGGCGGCATATTTTCGGCTTATGAAATGGTTAAGAGAAGGCCTGAACTTAAGGTGGCTGTATTTGAGAAGGGACATTCACTGAAGGAA
>JAILNV010000181.1 GCA_024691125.1 Lachnospiraceae bacterium
AAGGAATGGATCAAACGGGAATTTGACAGGGTTCTTACGGCTGTACAGGAGGAAAGTAAGGAAATGGCTGCCCGTTTCCTCGGAAATACGGAGACTGTTCTTGTCGAGGATATAAATGAACAGGATCCCGGACTGGTTACAGGCAGGATGAGCAATAACCTGATGGTACATTTCCCCGGAGATTCATCGCTTGTAGGGAAGCTTATTGACGTTAAGCTTTCAGAGTGCAAGGGGTTCTATTATATGGGGGAAAGAGCGGTATGAGAAGAAAGAGTGATCTGTAGAATTGCAGGTCACTCTTTTTCTGCCATTGTATTTTGAGAATTCGTCATAAGGGGTTGCAACTCATCCGGGGGATGAGTGTTCTGCAACGACCGGAGCGAAGCCTGGATCCGCATGCGGTGGATTCCTTATGACATTACCTGTTCCGAACAGTTAAGGATTTTGGGACAAAATAGTATTCATTGGCGGGTTCAAATGTTTACAGATGTTCGAATTTGCAGAAAAACATTGCGCAAGTTGTTGATTTATTATACAATTTATTTGTATTTTTAGTTTGAATCACACAAATGTATTGTGAGTGGGGGAAAGAGAGGTATGATATGAACAACAAGACAATTCTGAATGAGAAGCAGGTAAAAGAAATCAATAAGCTGATGCTGATAATTCTTATCATAACATCAGTATTTGCAGTGATCGGACTTGTATCGCAGCTTGTGGATTCCTCTATGGCACCTGTAAGAAGCATAGTTCCGATCATTCTGTATATTTTAAATATAATAGTGACAATAATCGCACTTAATACTGCAGAACCGTTTGCTGTACATAAGATTGAGGCAGTGAGCTTTACGATAGTGTACGCAGCTATGCTGCTTATGTCAAATAACGGAATAGTTTTTCCATATATCATTCCGCTTATGGTCGTAATTATGCTTTACCTTGACAGTGCTGTATCTGTGGGAATGGGAATTGCCTTTATAGTACTTAATATAATCCGTTCCATTATGAATCTGGCAGGCGCCGAGAATGTACAGGATGTCATAGAGATAGTAATGATCTCGATCATCATCTCCATTCTTACCACGGTGGCACTTTCAATGGGTACCAGACTGCTTGATAAGTTCATAAGGGAGAATATGTCCGGTATTGAAGCTGCCGCTCTTGAAAGAGCAAGGGTATCGGAGAACATAATCAAAGTAACAGACCAGGTTACAAAGGACTTTGAGGTTTTGAAGAAGGAGCTTAGTGAGGTCGAAGAGACATCTAAGCTTGTATGTGATTCTATCGATCAGATAGGACAGGGTAATGAAGAAAACTTAAGCGCCGTAGAGCTTCAGACAAACATGACGAATGAGATCCAGTCACTGCTTAATGAGACCGGTGAGATAACGGCAGAAGCTGTTAATGATTCACAGCAGATGTCTGATATGATCTCAAAGAGCCTTAAGGATATGGAACATCTGGTTACGCAGGCTATCCGTACAACAGAGGTGGGAACGCAGATGCAGGCCGCTGCGGAGAGACAGCAGAAATCCTCAGACGAGGCAATGAACATAACCGATATGATCTTCTCAATATCAGGCCAGACCAACCTGCTTGCGCTTAATGCTTCAATAGAGGCAGCAAGAGCAGGAGAAGCAGGACGCGGATTTGCCGTTGTTGCAACGGAGATAAGCCACCTGGCAGAGCAGACCAAGGAATCAACGGAGCGTATAACAAACATTCTTAAAGAGCTTACGGATAATGCAGGTGAGGTTTCCGATAAGGCTGCCCAGACTGTTGAAATGGCGGGAGCACAGAAGGATCTTGTGGAGCTTGTTAAGGGCGTCCTTGCTGAATCAAGAGACTGCTCGGATAAGCTTGGTTCAACACTGAGGACTGTAAATACCGATATGGGCAGGATCAAGGATTCCAATGACGAGGTGGTTAATTCAACGTCAAGGCTTCTTGCAACGAGTGAGGAATTCACGGCAAGCACCCAGGAGACCATAAGGATAAGCCGCAATAATATGGATAAGATCAAGGAATCCATGGGCATTATGGAGGGCATTTCCAACAAAATGCAACAGCTTGAGGCATAACTATTCAGAACAGCACAAATATTTTAAAATATGAATAGTTAATATATTAAATGATTAAAGGAGCAATAAAATGAGTAAACCGATGACAATGACACAGAAGATCCTGGCGGATCATGCAGGCCTGCCATATGTTGAGGCGGGACAGCTTATAGAAGCCGATCTGGATCTTGTACTGGGTAACGATATAACCAGTCCTGTGGCTATTACCGAAATGGGAAAGATGAGCAGACAGGAGGTATTTGACAAGGATAAGATCGCTCTTGTAATGGATCATTTCGTACCCAATAAGGATATTAAATCAGCCGAGAACTGTAAGTGTGTTCGTGATTTTGCATGCAAGCATGAGATCAGCAATTATTTTGATGTCGGAGAGATGGGTATAGAGCATGCACTTCTTCCCGAGAAAGGACTTACGGTTGCCGGAGATGTTGTGATCGGTGCAGATTCACATACCTGTACCTACGGAGCGCTCAGTGCATTCTCAACAGGTGTCGGAAGCACAGATATGGCTGCCGGAATGGTAACCGGACGTGCATGGTTTAAGGTACCGTCGGCAATTAAGTTCAATATTACCGGCAAGCCTTCGAAATGGGTAAGCGGCAAGGATGTGATCCTTCATATAATCGGTATGATAGGCGTTGACGGCGCTCTGTATAAATCAATGGAGTTCACCGGTGACGGCATTAAGAACTTAAGCATGGATGACCGTTTTACGATTGCGAATATGGCAATAGAAGCAGGTGGAAAGAATGGTATCTTCCCTGTAGACGAGCTTACGGAAGAGTATTTAAAGGAACACAGTACAAGACCTTATAAGGTATACGAGGCTGATCCGGATGCTGTTTATGATGAGGAATATACTATAGACCTTTCTTCGCTTAAGCCTACCGTTGCATTCCCGCACCTGCCGGAAAATACGCATACGATTGATGAGATAAGCGATCCGATAAAGATAGATCAGTCAGTGATCGGTTCATGTACTAACGGGCGTATAGATGATCTTAGGACAGCAGCTGAAGTATTAAAGGGCAGGCATGTAAAGAAGGGTGTGAGATGTATCATACTTCCCGCAACCCAGGCTATATATCTTCAGGCAATAGAAGAAGGACTGGTTAAGACCTTTATCGAAGCCGGAGCGATAGTGTCAACACCGACCTGCGGACCGTGCCTCGGAGGATATATGGGAATACTTGCTTCGGGTGAGAAATGTGTATCCACCACCAACCGTAACTTCGTCGGACGTATGGGGGCGATTGATTCGGAGATATATCTTGCATCACCGGCGGTAGCTGCAGCCAGCGCTGTAGAAGGATATATATGTGCACCTGAATAAAACCTTGAATGAAGATATAAAGTAACTGCCATAAGGAGAGAATCAATGAACGCAAAAGGAACAGCTTATAAATATGGAGATAATGTCGATACGGATGTAATAATTCCGGCAAGATATCTCGCGATCCAGGACAGGACAGAGCTTGCAACACACTGTATGGAGGACATCGACAAGGATTTCGTGAGCAAGATAAAGAAAGGTGATATCGTTGTTGCTGGCAAGAATTTCGGCTGCGGATCGTCAAGAGAGCATGCGCCCCTTGTCATAAAGGTATCTGGCGTGAGCTGCGTAATAGCCGAGACCTTCGCAAGGATATTCTACAGGAATGCGATCAATATCGGTCTTCCCATCATAGAATGCAAGGAGGCTTCCGAGAGGATTGATGATAAGGATGAAGTGGAGATCGATTTCGACAGCGGAATGATCTATAACAGGACTAAGGGCGAGGAATACAAGGGACAGCCGTTCCCCGAGTTCATGCAGAAGATAATCAAAGCCGAGGG
>JAILNV010000201.1 GCA_024691125.1 Lachnospiraceae bacterium
TAACCGGGATTTTGCTATCGGGTTTACGGGACTTATGGGTAACCGGCATGCGATCGGTGAAGCCTTCCAGATCACGGGTGATGAAACGCTTACATGGGATCAGATATATCAGACTATAGCCGATGCGTTGGGTGTTAAGCTAAATGCTTATCACGTGTCATCTGATTTTTTAAGTGAGGCAGGCAAATCATACGGTTACGATTTTACCGGAAGTCTTATCGGGGATAAATCGGTTTCGGTTGTATTTGATAACCGGAAACTGAAGAAGCTGGTTCCTCAGATGACAACAAATATACCTTTTCACAAAGGGGTGCGCATAGCGCTTGAATATGTGTTGTCGCATACAGGTGATTATGAGGAGGATCCGGAATTCGACCGGTTCTGTGATACGGTCATAAATGCCATTGAAAAAGCCAAGAAGGAAGTTATTTCCGGCAGATGACCTTGATAAGGCAATAGGAGGGAAATGATAATAAAGAAGTAAGAAGGACTGAGTTATGCCATACAAATACGAGACCCATCTGCATACAAGCACTTCCTCGGCATGTGGTAAATCCAGGGGATACGAGTATCTGGACAGGTATAAGGAGTTAGGATACGATGGTATATTTGTTACGGATCATTTCTACCTTGGAAATACGAAAATCCCCCGGTCTCTTCCGTGGAATGAATGGGTAGATGAATACAGCAGAAGCTATTACGAAACAAAAGAGGCAGGTATCGGAAAAGGAATACAGATATTCTTCGGATGGGAAAGCACATATGGTACCGGAGAGGACTTCCTTATATATGGTCCGGGTCCGGAATGGCTGAAAAAACATCCGGAAATAATCAGGCTGTCCCAGGAGCAGCAATATGAACTCATACACTCAGAAGGTGGTCTTGTGGTTCAGGCTCATCCGTTCAGAGAGAGGGGATATATGGATGAGATAAGACTTCATCCCCATCATTGTGACGCATGGGAAGTCGCTAACAGTGGAAATGAGCCGTATATGGATCTGAGGGCATACGAATATGCAAAAGAACACAATATGAGAATGACCTGCGGCTCAGATATTCATTCGGTCGATCATGCGAACGGGGAAGAAGTTTTTCCCATGCTGACCGATGAACGACTTACTTCGGAAATGGATTATGTACGCACGATAATGTCAGGTACGGGCTTTAGGACCGGTTTCCCGGAAGAACGTCTTGAATGCAGTCTCCGTGAGCCGGGTCTGCCTGTGATATGGTGCTGCTGACACTTTAAGGATCGTTACAGGGAGTTAAAAGGACAAAGGATAAATTGTTATGATTAAAGGAGGTTTCTTATGGCAAAAACATTAAAGGATGTACAGAAGCTGATCAAGGATGAAGGGATCAGAATGGTGGACTTCAAGCTTACCGATATTGACGGAAGATGGCGCCACCTGAGTATTCCGTCCGAAAGACTGACGGAAAGTACCATGGAGCACGGAATCGGTTTTGACGGATCCAATTATGGATATGCTCCGGTTGAAAACAGCGATATGGTTTTCATACCTGTGCCGGAATCGGCTGTTATTGACCGTTACGCCGAAGTACCGACACTGTCCATGATCGGTGATGTGCGGGTGATCGATCTTCCGAATAACAGACCCTTTGACCAGTATCCGAGAAATGTGGCCATACGTGCGCTGGAATACATGGAAGAGCTTGGGGTGGCCGACAGAATGGTGATCGGACCGGAGTATGAATTCTATATCTTTGACAGCGTTCAGTACAGCACCGATTATTATAATATGTTTACCGAGATATATACGCCTCAGGCCGGATTCGCTTCAGGCTATGAAGAAAATAATAACGGTTATCAGCTTAAGCCCGGAGCGGGATATCATAATTCGCTTCCGACAGATATAAGGAACGATCTGAGGTCACGTATGTGTCTTGCCATGAGTGAATGGGGTATAGATGTTAAATATCATCATCCGGAGGTCGGCGGCAGCGGACAGATGGAGATAGAGGTAGAACTGGGAGATATGCTTAAGCTTGCCGATGATACGATGTCGGCAAAATACGTGATCAAGAATGAAGCAGTAATGGATGGCTGTACCGCCACATTCATGCCTAAGCCTCTTGCAGGAGAAGCAGGGAACGGAATGCATGTGCACATGCTTCTGTTCAAGGATGGCAAACCGGTATTTTATGATGCGGACGGATATGCGCAGCTCAGTAAGGAGGCACACTGGTTCATGGGCGGACTGCTCTCCCATGCCCGTTCCTTATGTGCAATAACAAATCCCTCCACCAATTCTTATAAAAGGCTGGTTCCCGGTTTTGAAGCACCGGTCACCATCGGATATGCAATGTCAAACCGCAGTGCGGTTATCCGTATTCCCGCTTATGCCAAGACTCCCGAGACGAAGCGTTTCGAACTAAGGAATCCGGATGCGACCTGCAATCCTTATTATGCATATGCTGCTATCCTGATGGCCGGACTTGACGGTATAAAGAATAAGACCGATCCCCATGAAGCAGGCTGGGGACCGTATGATTTCAATCTTTATGAGCTGACGGATGAGGAGAAAGCGAAGCTGTCCGGGCTTCCGACATCGCTGGATGAAGCCCTTGATGCTCTTTTGGCAGATCACGATTACCTGACGGCGGGAGGAGTGTTCCCCGAGAGACTGCTGACCCAGCTTGTGGGAAGATGCAGAAAGGCAAGTGA
>JAILNV010000186.1 GCA_024691125.1 Lachnospiraceae bacterium
CCGAAGTTTTTGGGCAGAGAAAGCTTGTTTGGGGAGTTTCTGCCCAATCGAAATTTTTGTGTGGGTAAGGATACGGAAATTTCCTTGTGTTTTGCCCAATTTTTATCGCGAAAGGCCGGCGATCAGATGCGATCCGACGAAATTCCCGCAAAATACTTCGCATGAGTGCATTATTCGGCGTCTTTTTGATCAAATTCCCGGTAAGCCCGCTTCAAATTGGGCATATCGATCCCGGAAACGACATAATTGCGTTGGCCTCTGCCCAAGCAAAAATTTGGCTTGGGCAGAGAATGGGAAATATCCTAATTTATGCCCAATACTTTAGATTCCTTTATCCGGGAACTTGATGAATATATGCATTGGTATAACGAAGATCGTATCAAAATGGTACTTGGAGGAATGAGTCCTCTTCAGTATAGACGGAGTCTGGGAATAGCAACTTAGTCTAAGAAAACGTCCGCATGCCCTGGAGATCCGGAAGTAGGATTTCGAATTACATTTCAGGTGCCGGTATTCATAGAGTATGTAATGTCATAGAGTATGTAATGTGTAGGCTGCCGGTATGTATGCTATAATAGAAAAGAATGTTTCGAAAGTAAGGCAATCAGGAAACTTCTGATGATATGTGCATATTTAAGAAAAGCAACAATAATATCCTTCATAAGCTGTATTTTCAATTGGCCGGCGTAAACATATTGATCAATATGATCCAGCCGTGTAATCAGCTGGTGGATACCATACTGACCGGAAGGGCGTTGGGATCACAGGCACTTGAAGTATATGCGTTATTCCTGCCTGTCAATTCTTTCCTGCTGGCGGTAAGCTGTGTGCTGTCAAAAGGAGTTCAGATCACTTCATCGCACATGGTTGGGAAGGGTGATTTTAAAAAGTCCAATGAAGCGGTCAGTACGGCCATTCTTGTGGGAGTTGTCATAGCGCTGTCATTTTCGGTCACCTGTTTTGTTTTCTCGAAACAAATGGCACATCTCCTGGGCGCGGGAGAACTTACAGAAAGTGTTTCAGATTATATCCGGGCCTACTCGATCGGTATCACTCCGGCTATCCTGCTTGATATGCTTATGTGTCTGATACAGATCGAGGGACGAAGAAGGCTTGCTGTATTAGGTTCGTTCTGTGTTCTTTTCGTAAATGCTGCAGGTGACATCGCCAATATCTGCATATTCCGCAAAGGAGTGACAGGGATGGCGTGGGCAACTTCAGTTGCTAATTCTGTTACATTCATTTTCCTTGGCGTCTTTTTCCTTACAAGATCCCGATTGTATGAGATAAACCTGAGAAGTTTCAGCAAAAAGATGATGATGCTGATCCTCAAAAACGGATTTCCATCACTTGCATATTACGGAAGTCTCGTGATCAGGACAGCATTTATGAATATGCTTATTATCAACACTTTATGAAGAGACGTGCTTGTTTCAATGCTGGTATTTACGAACTACGGAACGATCGCTGATGTTTTAATAGGAGGACACAGTGATTCCGTACTTGTAATGGGCGGGATATTATACGGAGAGAAAGACCAAAAGGGCGCCGGTGAATTGTTGAAGACTTCGATCATATCCGGAACAGTTATGATGCTGATCGCAGCAGTCTTAACGATCGGTTATTCAACGCCTCTGGCAAAGGTCTTTCTAAATGAAAAAGACATGGCATTTGTTCCGCAAGCCGGCCGTGCCCTGGCTCTTGCTGCATTTTATCTTATACCCGATGTGATTTCATGTATAGAGAAAAAGTATATTCAGGCAATTGGAAACGGTATGTATACAGCCGTTACAAATGTTATATATAATGTGATCTGCGTATATGTGATAGCCGTAGTCCTTGTCCGTTTTATCGGGTTCGACGGGCTGTTCCTGTCATTTACAGGTTGTTATATTATTGCAGCGATCGTCAATTCTGTTTATATCATATTCTGTTCATTTAAACGTTTCAAAACTCAGGGTGAAAATGTGACTGTATACACTGTCAGGGATATTGATGAATGCATCAGGGTATCAGAAAGAATACATAAGTATTGCAACAATATGGGAATAGAGCCAAAAAGATCATATTATCTTGGGCTTTTCACGGAAGAGATCGGTAAAAACATCCTTGCATACGGATTTAAGAAGGAACGCAATAATTCCATCATCATAAAAGTGATGATCTTAGGCGACAGGATAACCATGAGTATTAAAGATGACTGTGTTCTGTTTGATCCAACCCATTATTATGATACCATGAGATATGATCCTGATAACGCAGCAGGTGGGATTGGAATAAGGATGATGATGGAGCTTTCCGAAAATGTGGTCTATACTACCGGATTCAACCTGAATAATCTTCTTATAGAAGTATGAAAGAATGCAGCATGGAAGAAATGCTGTTCATGAGGTTTAATGCAGAAGATGTTATTGTAGACAGAAAATATCGGTTTTATATATCAGACACCTACGACAGAAAAAGAGGCGTTACGGGATGTATCCTTTACAGTTGAGCAGGGAGAGTTCATTAGCCTGGTCGAACCTTCGGGATGTGGCAAGTCAACACTTTTGTCTATTCTGGCGGGACTTGAAAAACCCACATCCGGTTCAATTCTGCTGCGCGGAAGAAAAATGAACGGCATAACACAGGAGATCGGCTACATGCCGCAAAAGGACCATTTGTTCCCATGGCGCAGTGTCATGAAGAATATCACGCTGGGACTTGAAATACAGAAAAAGCATGATACGCGGCACATGGAAAATGCAGAGCGGCTTATGA
>JAILNV010000005.1 GCA_024691125.1 Lachnospiraceae bacterium
AACCTCCACAAGATTGTTGGTCTCAAGGTTCATGCCTTCCGGAACATTCAGCAATACAGCGAACTCATCGCCCCCGATCCTTCCGATGCAGTCGTATTCCGAGAATATCTGCCTTAACTTGTCTGCGACCTCAACAAGGACTGTATCGCCCATCGCATGTCCCAGATTATCATTGACTTCCTTGAAATTATCCAGATCGATTATGTAGAAATAATACACACCATGCGGTTTCTCGCTGATGAGAGCATTAACCGAATCCTCCATTGTTATCTTATTCAGAAGCCCCGTAAGCAGATCTGTTTCGGCTTTTCTTCTCAACGCGTGTTCTCTGTCGATCTCCTCATCCGAGCTCTGAACGTTGCCGACGATCGTAATGCCGTTATCGCCAAATAAGATACCGCTGATCTTATACCATCCGTATTCTCCCTCAGGGTTCATGATCCTGATCTCGTTAGCGAACTGTTTTTCTCCGTTATCCAGCTTTTTACGAAGCACCTTTACAAAATTCTGATCCTCCGGATGGAGCTTTTCCAAAAGAGTCATAAGATTTACCGATTTCAGATTCGCAAACTCCTTGCCGAAGATCTCCTCTACCGCACCGTTGAGCTCAACAGCACGCGAAGTCCGGTTATATGTATATGTAACGGAATTCTTTTCCTTGTTAAACCGCTCGTATCTCTGGTTACTCTCTTCCAGCGTCAGAATGATACTGCTGTATCCTTTTATAAGAAATGCCGCAAACACCAGTGCTGCTATAATAACAACGCACATCACAATAAAACCGTTGAACAGGGGTAAATAGGGAGCTTCGGCATCCGAATATGAAATGAACTTGATAAGATACCAGTTACTGATCCCAAAAGGATAATATGACAGATACTTTTCTTCGCCGTAATAACTGTACCTTAAAGAATCAAAACCGCCCTCCTTCAGTGCCGCCCTTATATTATCCGCTTCCTTCCTGTTCTTATATTTAAATCTGTTTAAAAAAGTATTGAAATCATATCCCTGTACCTTAAACTTTGAATCATTGTTTATTCCAAGTACATTTGTCTCATCATCTATAAGGATAAAAACACTCTTTGTATTAACGTCCATAGCCAGCATCTTCCCAACGCTGTCTGCGGTTATACAGCCGGTCAGAACACCCCTTACTTCACCGTCCGAATATACAGGAGTATACATAGCAACTGCTTTAACACCCTTGGTAATCTCAACAGCCGTTCCGGATACCGATGCCGAACCGTTCTTAGCTTCGCTGAAGGCCTCATTAGACATTATGCTTTTCACATCAAGATCATCTGCGGTAGACCATGTCCCCGAATCATCTGTAAAGCACAGATAATCAAATCCCGAAACCGAGCACGCCTTCTTAAGCTCATTCTGCGGATCGGTATTAAACAGGGCATCCCCGCTTATCATTTCTCCCACAGTCCTAAGCATGATCTGTTGTTCTGACATTTCGGCATTCAGCACACCTGCGTATTCCGAGGTGATCTGCATGGCATCCTGCTTCACATTATCGCGGATCCTTCTATGCAAAAAGATCGCGTATACTATCATTGACAGGACAATTACGGCATACAGTATAATTATAAAAAGATCTGTCTGTTTTCTGTTCTTTTCCAAGCTTCTGTCTCCTTGTTTACAAAAATAAAATTATTACAGTGAGGCAATGAAACGGTCGAATGCAGCAATACCCTTCTCATCCCTCTTATACACTCCGGCATTCTCAAGGACATGGGAGAATACTTCCGCTATCTCATCTCTTATGATCACGTCAATATTATCCTTATATGCTCCATCATATTTCTTCAACCACTGCTCCGCCCAGTCGGCATGCGATGCAGTAAGCTCATCCGCTCTTAAATCCTTTCCTTCAAGGATTGCTTCCTTAAGCGCCGCCATTTCCTTCTTAAGCCTTGCGGGAAGAATTGCCAGTCCCATAACCTCGATAAGACCTATGTTCTCCTTCTTAATATGATGATACTCCTGATGGGGATGATATACTCCGAGAGGATATCTGTCTGTGGTTATATTATTCCTGAGCGTAAGATCTATCTCATACAGATCCCCCCTCATCCTGACTATCGGGGTTATGGTATTGTGCGGAACCTTCTTGCCGTCCTCGTCTGTGTATGCAAATATGAACGCCTCCTCATCGGAATACGCTCTCCACGCAGTAAGGATATGATCCGAGGCGTCAACCAGTTTATCAATGTCTTTACCCTGAAGTCTTATGGCTGACAACGGCCACTTGATCCTTCCCGCATGCACCGAGTCATAACCCTTAAGAGAGAATTCCGATTCATATACCGCCCTTGCCATAGGAAATTCATAATTGCCGCCCTGGAAATGATCATGGCTCAGTATGGAACCTCCGACTATCGGAAGGTCGGCATTGGACCCCACATTGTAATGCGGGAACTGCCTTACGAAATCAAACAGCTTGGCAAAGGTCATCCTGTCTATCCTCATCGGAATGTGGTCATGATTAAAGATAATACAGTGCTCGTTGTAATAAACATAAGGTGAATATTGAAGATAATACTGCTCACCGCACAGGGTCACCGGCACTATCCTGTGATTCTGTCTTGCGGGATGGGACAGATGTCCCGCATACCCTTCATTCTCACGGCAGAGAAGGCACGCCGGATAACCGGACTTCTTAGCTGTGCCCGCCTTTGCTATATCACGCGGATCCTTCTCAGGCTTTGAAAGATTAATGGTTATATCTATCGTTCCGAACTCTGTATCGCTTGACCACTTCTCGTCCTTCTTAATACGGTCAGTCCTTATGTAGTCTGTAGCTTTGGAGAAATCATAATAATAATCCGTTGCTTCCTTCGGGGAGCTTTCATACAGCTCTTTGAAGCGTTTCCTGACGACCGACGGCGGCGGCGTGAGCAGTCCCATGATCTTTGTATCAAACAGATCGCGGTTCGCACCTGAGTCCTCGATCAAACCTTTTCCAACGGCATAATCAAGCATTTCCTTAAGAATATCATGGAGTCCAACATACAGATCGTCCTGTTTATTGTCCCTTTTATCGTACGTTTTACTCCTGCCTGTGCTATCCGAAGTCACTTCACTGTCTACCTTGTACTCATCAATTCCAAACAGCTCCAACAGACGATTTACTGTATAGGTCACGTCATCCTTCTCAACCAGCCTGCTGCGCACACCGTAATCAGCAAGTTCCTTTATTAATATACATATATCCTTCATTTTAATTACTTCACATCTCCTTTTCACAGATGACTCTTCTTTAATCTATCACAGGGCATGATCATCTTCAACCTGTGCAGACATGATTTCTGTGTGATTTTAACCTTTTATTCATACACCTTTGAAGCGGAAGCTGAACTCAATATCCCTGCTTATGTCAATCAGGTACTCGGGGTGCGTCTTCGCTCCCCAGCTGTCATCTCCTCCCACACCCATCTGCTGTTTTGCCACTCTTACCACAGTGTAATGAACCGGTGGGAGTTCATAATGATGTTTAGCCTCCTCCGTTTCATGCGGAGTGTACGGTGAAGCCGAACACGACATAAGATCGCCTTCAAATATCATACCGCGGCCCTTATGATCTGTCACCTTCAAATATCTCACATCACATCTGTTTCCGCTCTCCTGCGGAACAGGATATGGGGCAACCGAGTCAGCGGCCATGCATTCATACACGCCCAGCTTACCGCCTCTTCTGCGGTCCTCATATGTATCTTCCGGCCCGAGTCCGTACCATTTCACATGATCGTAATCGGCATCCAGCTTAAACATCATACCGAATTCCGGCATATCGCCAAGCTCCTTGACCGGAGTATATGACATGGTTGTCTCTATCATTCCGTCACCGTATACCTCATATTTTACCTTACACTGTGAAGCAGGTGTCGTCGGCATAAAATAAGTGAATGTAACGCAGACGCTTCTGTCATCAGCCTCAATTTCAGGGATACCGATTTCAAGGCTTTCACTGTTTTTTGTAGATACATACAGGCTTGCGATCTTCCACTGCGCATATCTTGCCGGCATCATATTTCCGTTATCATTGGAAACAGGCGCTCTCCAGAAATTCGGTACCGGCGCCGCCTTTATCATTTCTTTCCCACCATACACATAAGATGTAAGACCACCAAATGCCGGCGAAAACAAAACGGAAAAGTTATCTCCCCTGACACCGATATTTTGCTTTCCCATAACAAGCCCGGGTTTTATGCTGCATTCATACTTTTTAAATGCCTTCCTGAGTGTCTTTTCCCCGAATGCAACTTCATGTCCCTTCGCAGCCCAGATCTCATCCTCTTTAAGAACAAAGCTTACTCTCAGTGTGTATTCCGGTTCCTCTTCCTTTAACGAAGCGGCTGCCCTGTTAAGGCTATCCATCTTCTCTATCAGATCCTCAGGTATTGCAAACGTCGCTTCTTTAAGCGCCTCAACCTTACATTCGATCTTTGTCCTTGCAGCCTCTTCACCGTCAGCAAGCAGGATCACATATGTATCATATATATCCGTATCAACAAACAGATTTCTGTTCTTCACCGTGAATTCCGGGGCATCTTCAGTCCATTCAACCCTGATGTTCTGATAATTGAACTTAACCTCCTGCATCTTTGGTGAAGGTTCTCTGTTTTCTCCCGAAACAATACCGTTTCCCGAGAAATCATAATCGCTCGGCCTCTCGCCAAAATCACCGCCATATGCCTGGAACCACCTGCCGTATCTGTCCTTCTTTGCTATTGTCTGATCAACATAATCCCAAATAAATCCACCCTGGTACCTCGGTTCTCTTTCGGCAAGATCGGTATATTTGTGCATTCCCCCGCACGAATTACCCATTGCATGAGTGTATTCGCAGCAGATAAACGGCTTCCCCGGATTGTCATCAAGGAATGTCTCTATACTCTCAACACTTGGATACATCTGACTCTCGATATCGCTCGTGTCCGAATATCTTCTGTCGTGGAATATTCCTTCATAATGAACCAGCCTGTGAGGATCCAGCTTCCTGAACAGCTGACTCATTTCGTATATGACTTTGCCGCCGAAGGATTCGTTTCCGCAGGACCATATTAGTATCGAAGGATGATTCTTATCTCTGTGATAACATGAATACACACGGTCGAGCATTGCCCCCATCCATTCCTCCTTATCATGTGGAAGAATATATTCAATGCCTGCCAGCTTCCTGTAATATGCATCCCAGGTTCCATGTGTCTCCATATTGTTCTCGGCGATCATATACAGACCATATATGTCGCATAATTCGTACAGATAGGAATCATCCGGATAATGGCTTGTCCTTATCGCATTAATGTTGTTGCGCTTTATTGTAAGCACATCCTTAAGCACTGCCTCCCTGTCGGGAACGCGCCCCGTGTGGGTGTTGAACTCATGCCTGTTTACACCCTTAAACACTATACGCTTACCATTTAAGAGCATAAGTCCATCCTTAAGTTCAAAACGTCTGAAGCCGACATTCTGACCGATAACTCCAGCCGTCCTTCCCTCATTATCCTTAAGGGTTATAAGCAGCCTGTAAAGCTTCGG
>JAILNV010000015.1 GCA_024691125.1 Lachnospiraceae bacterium
AGACACTGTACCGTATCAGATAGAGCAAGGTCACTGCTTGCATTGCGGAAACTGCATGACAGCCTGTCCGGTCGGTGCAGTGGTTAGGAGATGATCAATATGAAGAGGAACATAACGCAGGAAGAACGTCTTGATTATCTGGTAGAAGAATTTAAGGCGGATTCTGATGAGTATAAAGATTTGCAAACACCGGGTGACATGGATGGTAAGAAACGGATACTCAGATCCCTGATGAATATCCGTATGCCGAAGGCAATGTCTGATGAGGTGCTGGAAATCCAGGATGATTACCTGAAGGCAAGGTCTGAAGAAAAAGGAATTGTGGGACTTCCGGATATTCCTGTTATCCGGGATGGACTATCCATCTGGCAGGGAGATATCACAAGGCTTGCCGTGGATGCGATTGTAAATGCCGCAAATTCGCAGATGCTGGGATGTTTCGTTCCGATGCATACATGTATCGATAACTGCATCCATACCTATGCCGGGATTCAACTAAGAGCTGAGTGTAATGAAAAGATGAATCAGCTTCGGATGAAATATGGAAGAGATTATGAACAGCCGACGGCAGTGCCAATGCTGACGGGCGGCTTTAACCTTCCGGCAAGGAAGGTGGTGCATATTGTAGGCCCAATCGTGAACTACAAGCTGACACCTTCTCTGGAAAAAGATCTGGCTGACTGTTACCGGAATACGCTGGATATGTGTGCGGAGAATTGCCTGAAGAGTGTGGCATTCTGTTGTATTTCAACAGGTGTTTTTCGTTTTCCAAACAAGAGGGCGGCTGAGATCGCAGTTCAGACTGTGACAGAGTGGATGGGAGAGCACCCGGGTATGATGGAAAGGGTGATCTTCAATGTTTTTAAGGATGAAGACAAAAAATACTATGAAGGCGTATTATTAGGGGATGACAGATGAGCGAATCGGAACTCTACAAAGAACTTGGAATACTGACAAAGGACAAGAGTAAGTGGGAGGAAAGCATACCGTACGTTTTTTCTCTTCTTGACGGTAAAACAATGAAAATACAGGATAAGGCACTGTGGCTTCTTGGAGGAATGATGGAATTATACAGATCCTAGAACAAGCAATTCAAGAATACAGCATTACTTCAGAAGGTAAGGTTTATTTGTTCACTGGAAGTAAAAGCACAGGTGGCTTTTGTGTTACAAGAAAAGGATTGCTTGAACCGTCAAAACTGGGACATATTCTATATGATAATCCGGGACTAATTGATTATTCCGCACCGCAAGGAGAGTTTATAAAATACAAGGGTTGCTCTTATGCGTGGGTTGAAATATCATCAGATGGAAAGATTGTTCTTACTGAGGAGATGATGGGAAATAATAATTATTATAATAAACATGACATACAGCTGTCGTGTTGAGTTTGATATGATGCATATGGAGAGAAGGGAGAGTTCTATCAGATCATCTATGAAATAACAAAATGATATGAAGGAGAAAAGGGCATGGCATTTGATTTCAAGAAAGAATATAAAGAGTACTATTTGCCGAAGGAAACCCCTTCCATCGTGAGAGTTCCGAAGATGAATTATATTGCGGTACGCGGCAGCGGGAATCCAAATGATGAGGATGGAGAGTATAAACGGGCCATAGGTCTTCTGTATGGGATTGCTTATATAATTAAGATGAGCAAGAAGGGTGATCGTCGGATTGAAGGATACTTCGATTTCGTTGTCCCGCCGTTGGAAGGATTCTGGTGGCAGGATGGGATAGATGGAGTTGATTACGCACATAAGGAAAGTTTCCATTGGATCTGTGTAATCCGTCTTCCGGATTTTGTGACAGAGGAGGATTTTCAATGGGTTGTCGATGAGGCGGAGAAAAAGAAAAAACAGGATTTCTCCAATGTTGAGTTTCTGACAGTCGAAGAAGGGTTATGCGTTCAATGTATGCATATCGGTTCTTATAATTATGAGCCCGCCACGGTTGCTATGATGCATGAGTTTATGGAACAGCAGGGTTATGAGCTGGATATTACGGACAAGCGCCTGCATCATGAGATTTATCTGAGTGATGCCAGGAAGGTTGCACCAGAGAAATTGAAAACTGTAATAAGGCATCCGATTAAGGCAAAGGGGGAATAGCCTATGGCATCAACAAAAGAGTATCTGGATTTTATATTGGAACAGCTTTCTGAATTGGATGAGATATCTTATCGAGCGATGATGGGCGAATACATCATCTATTACCGAGGTAAGATTGTCGGTGGTATCTATGATGATCGTTTTCTTGTGAAACCGGTAAAGTCAGCTGTAGCTATGATGCCGGAAGCGGATCTTGAATTGCCTTATGAAGGATCAAAAGAGATGCTTCTGGTTGATAATGTTGAGAATAAGGAATTCTTACGGGATTTGCTTGAAGCAATGTATGGGGAATTGCCGGTTGTTAAGAAAAAGAAGTGACCATAAGCATACTTAATAATTCTAATAATTATACGGCATTGGTCCCAAAAGGGGACTGATGCTGTTTTTATGTCTTGACAAGCAAGTAAAAAAGAGTAAAATCATTAAAAGTGAGAGATATCTCACTTATATGGAGAGATAATGGGTATAACACAGCGCAGAACGGATAAAGAAGTAATACAGTTCAAGCGCCGCCGCAAGCAGCTTCTCTCTGGTCTTGATAGCCCTTTCCTGTATTACTTCTTTATCC
>JAILNV010000051.1 GCA_024691125.1 Lachnospiraceae bacterium
TGGTTTTGTCTTTGCCATTATTTACTCTGTATAGCCTCCATATATCCTGCGGTGATAATGCCTGCCGGAAGTGCAACGATGGCTATCCCAAATATTGAAGAAGCCATTGTCACTATCCTTCCGATTGTTGACACAGGGTAAATATCACCATATCCAACGGTTGTTAATGAAACAGTTGCCCAATATATTGCGTCAAAAAACGAGGGGAAAGAATCCGGTTCAACGTTAAAGATAATCAGCGCTGAGATTAGAATATATGCTAATGCCAATGTGCCGACTGCCATTAATGCTTCTTTCGATTCCTTCAATACATTTGCGATTATAGTAATGGACTTCGAATAACGAGCAGCTTTAACGACTCTGAAAACCTTCATTGCACGTAGCATTCTCAACGTTTTAAACATACGTAGAAGTTTTAGCAGTTTAAAAGAACTATTAAGCGATGATAAAGACGGTACTATAGATAGTAAGTCCACGATAGCCATAAAAGAAAACGGATATCTGATAAAAGAAGATATACCTTTTTTTCCAAATCTATAATCGGCGGTAATCCATCTGAGCAGGTAATCAATTATAAAAATGCACGCAGTAATTAAATCGATAGTTACAAGCAGACGAGTTTCTTTCTTATAAACTAGCGGAACAAGACTGATTATAATTACGATCATCATAAATAAATCGTAATAATCGAAGTCGGGTTCTCCATCTCCTGTTTCATCAACAACGTCTACTAATCTGTAAAGCTTAAATCTCCAATCTTTGTCTGTTTTCATGTTGTGTTTTCCACTATTTTCAATTCATGGGTGCCCTGGTAAATACTCATACACCAACAGCAAGAAATATAAGTGGATATTCTACCTCCATGAACTTTATTTCTTAACTTCCAGAAAAATAGTCCCTCGAGGATAGTAACCAGCCGATGATTCATAGGAACCACCGGCTGTTTTTTTTCTCTATTTGGTTTTGAGAAAGTCCATGACTTCTTTATAAGATCGGCTGCTCTTGCTGAAGGCTTTCATGAGTTCTCTGCTTTCCATTTCTTTCTTCTTCTCAAGCAGTGCGTTCAGCTTATCCAGTTCCAGATCATATTTCTTTTTTGCATTGGCTACTTCTGCTGTCTGCCGTTCAATCTTCTCTTCGATCGTTATCACTCTTCTTGCCATATTGTTTTTCGATTGCCTCTAACTCTGTGCTCAATGAGCCAAGTTCCTTCTTCATGTAATTGGCATCTATATCAAAAGCGCTCAGTATGTGTTTCTGCGTCTTGCTTAGCGCATGATCAAGTTTATACACGCTGTTTCCATATCTGATCATCTCGATCTTCTCAAGCTCTCTGATTGCTGCAGGAACATTCAGATAGTTCTTTTTTCCGTCCGCTTTCATCTTCTCAGTAAGTGATGTATATATCCTGTTTCTCACGATCAGCGCCGCAAATTCTATGAAGATCTTTGATCTGAATGATTCGTTGCTGTATACTCTGTTACTCCTGTTCCCAAGATATGATTTGTCCCCTCTGAACAGTTTCTCTGAATCATCTCTGCTCTTGTATAGAAGCAGTGCTTCTTTCGCACTCATCTTCTCCGATGTGATGATTACAAAATATCCGCATAAGTCCATGCTTTCCTCTATGACTTTTTCTTTCGGGACGCCTGTCATGAACTTCTGATCCTTCTGATCTTTATGCCAATATATCAGATCATAGTAATAACTGTACGCTCCGCCCAGTTCGATCTCTTCTCCCTGGTGTTCCTTCATCCAGTCTTCCATCTGATCGAGCGTCTGTGCCAGTTCATCCTTTTCACTCGCCGCTTTGTAATCACTGTAATATATGTGGAAGTATCTCTTCGTTTCATCCGAAGGAAACAGCTTTCTTTCTACTGTCGTTCCGCTCACTGAATACGCTCTGATCCGTTCACTCCATTTCGTTTCGAATGTGCCGCCTGCTTCCTGTACAAGTTCTCTGACCAGCGGCTTCATTCCTTTCATCATGATCACAAAACTGTATCTGTTCGCATCCATATAACGGATGTTCTCTTTGCAGAAATATCCTCTGTCCAGGATGAACCCGACATTCTTATATCCGAAACTCTTTGCTTTTTCGATCATCTGCTGCAGTTGTGCTACATCAGTGATGCTTCCCGGATACTGTTCATAGAACAGCGGCACCCGGTTATTCCTGTCATATGCAATGGAATAATTGAATATCGTATCCGGGATGCCGTTCTTGGAATGCCCGACCTCTATGCAGTCGATGTCTCCGGCCTGACTTTTCTTGTTTGTGCTGTCATAGGAAATATAGATCTTCTCTCTGTGATCCTGCCTGTCATTCCATGCATTCAGAAAAGAGACACTGTCATCCACTGTGATGGAACGAAGAAACTCACTGACTGACGAGTCACTGTACATCTTCATATCTTCTGTAAACAGAGGATGGTTGTACGCATAATCCGGATAATACTGGCCGGCATTGTTTTCACATACGATCGTATATGCCACCAGATCCAGGAACAGCCCATACTTCTTTCCGACGATGTCACGAATCATAGGCTGCAGTAAGTATTCATGGATGATCTTCTTTATGACAATGTAGCTCCCTACTTTCAGGCAGCTGCTTCTTGGCGAAGAAGACAGTTCAGGAAGCGATTCATCGGGAAAGAACTTATAGTAATTGGGATTGGGATACATCCTTGAAGGTTCATTCTCATCCAATTTGCCGATCGTGGTCCTTTTAGGATTGGAATACTTCTTAACAGGATCATAGACAGAGTCATATTGATAATGAACATACCTGAAACCTCTGACATTTTTGATAAAAACCCTACCTTTGAAAACAGGAACAGGAATGGTGAAATCCATGAACATAAGCGCCTCCATACAGGGACTATAGTCCCTGTATGATTCTATCACATCAGCTCTTATTTTCCCACTCAAAAAGCCGATTTCTCGGCCTCTTTTGGTATTATTTCGGAATACATTTCAATGCGAGGGATTATTGTCCTGGAAGTTAA
>JAILNV010000078.1 GCA_024691125.1 Lachnospiraceae bacterium
TAACCGATGGCACAGTGGCCTATGCCCTCCCAATCACCTTCAAGGCCCATTTTCTTAAGAGAAGCCCGTATTCCTGTGTCTCGAACTCTTCTTTTGCCCTGTGGATCCATATGCTACCAAGACCAAGGGAGTGTGCTTCAAGCATAAGATTTCCCATTACAAGGCTTCCATCATAAACATGGGTAGGCCAGTCTTTCCTGCCTAATACTATAAGTATGACCGGTGCACCGTAGAACGGGTCAAAGCCCTCGTCCCACCCGCCTATCTTACAGTTAAGGGAAGACAGCTGGTTCCGCAGTTCTTTCTTTGTGACTGCTATTATCGCAGCAGCCTGTTCTCCCTTCCCGCTTGCGGCATATAACCCGGCTTCTATTATCTGATCTATATCTTCTTTTTTGGGCATATCCGGCTTGAATTTTCGGATACTCCTACGTTCTTTCATTGCTTTGATTATCTCATTCATTTGTGTTCCTCCGTTTCCTGTTAGACAACTTTTCTGTTACTTATGATATTTTCTTTATTGCCTGATGTTTTCAAATTTACTGAGAATCTCAAGAAGCATATTCTCAGAAGTGATCTGTACTGCTTCCATGCCAAACTTCTTTGCGGCCTCGACATTTTCAGCCCTGTCATCAAAAAGTGCTTTCCCTATTGGATATGCTCTCTCTTCCGGCACCCCGAAGTCCTCTGTCAGCATTTCTTTCCAGCGATAGCCTATAAGTACATCGCCCATATCAAAGATAAGGTTCTTGATCATTCTTGATTTTATCCTTTGCCTAGCTGCTAAGCTTTTATAATCTCCATGTATCTAGCCGGAACGGCCTTTGTCAGCCATACTCCGTTAACTGACCTGAAAAACTCATATCCGTCCCTTTGCATGGCTCCTGACGAAACACGATACACTATCGGCCTGCCATGTCTCCTGCCCACATTTATCGCAGTATCTGTATCTGCGGAGAGGTGTACATACAGCCTGCTCTTTGGCTTTAGACCCTCTTTGTCAATGGAATTCCTGTATTTCTCACCTGTCCCGTGATACAGATATTCCGGAGGTTCCATCTTTTCAAGCTCAACATCTACAGGAATTGAATGCCCCTGATTAGCCCTTATGAGAGTCTTATCATCGTTGAATGAATATCTTTGCTTGTTATCTGTCCTGACGATCTCTTCAAGGATATCCATGTTAAATTCATGGGTCTTGCTCATTCCCCGGATCAGTTCCTCCACATCTGCCCAGCCGTGTTCATCAAGCTCTATCCCGATAGTCTCAGGCTTGTGACGTAGGATCAGGCTTAGAAATTTGCTTGTACTGTCAAGATTTTTACTCATTTATAACCGACTCCTCTATTATCCACACGGCATTTCTTACACAATCATCACATTCACAGAGAACCACTCCGGTATCTCTGCCCTTTAAGTCCTTACAGATAGTTGCCCACAAAGCTCATTAAAGCGACGGTTTATGGCCGCTGCATCACGCAATACGGGTTTTCCGTCATATTTTTTAAGGCCAAGGAGCACTCCTGCCGCTATCAGGGCACCGCATGTTGCTTCCATGCATCCCATTCCGACACCAAATGAGGCTCCGATCTTCTTAAGCTCCTCTGCCGTCATATCAATTTCATCTGCAAAAGCACATAAAACCGCCTGCGCACAGTTATGGCCATTGTGCTTTAATTCTACCGCGTATTCCTTCTTATCCATGCGTCCTCCTATAATCTCTGCTGCCATTTACGCCCGCACTTCTGACATTCGAATGTCAGGATCCTTTTGCCCTTGTAGCCAAAGGTCGAAAGAAGCCTGCTGTTTGAATATCTTCCCGAAAGATAGGCGGGTGTATCTCCTATCACGTTCCTTCCTGCGTTAAAGGCTTTCTTCGTTCCGGCAGGAAGCCCTGTTCCATTGCATCCGAACTTCGGACATCTGTATTTTGCCATATTACTCCCGTAGGTCTCCATCTATCCACGTAAAGCTCTCTGAGCCTTCAAACATTTCGCTCCTATCGGATTCGAACAGCTTATGTAAGGGATCAGTCTCTGATCTTTGCCCAGTTTCTGTTTCCTTACATTCGCCGAACTGTGCACCAGCAAATCCGGTTATTCTTTCTATAATTGGATCCTTATCCATAGCTGTTTTCCTTTTTCACCACACAATATCAGCCACCTTGCACCCTGCAATTCTTATAAGGTCTTCCGGTGTAAGTTCTATCTGATGTCCAACCTTTCCTGCACTGACAAATACCTTGCTTTGCTGCACAGCTGTCTCATGAATGAATGTCGGAAACTGCTTTTTCATACCTATCGGAGAGCATCCGCCATGCACATATCCGGTTAACGGCAGGAGTTCTTTCTGCTTTATCATACTTACAGCCTTTTCGCTCGACGCCCTTGCAGCCTTCTTTAGGTCGAGCTCAGCCTTTACCGGAACTACAAAGACATAATATGCACCGCTTTTTCCCTGTGTCACCAAAGTTTTGAACACTTTATCCGGATCCTCTCCCAGAATCCCTGCAATCTCTTCACCTGTCATAGTTGCATCAGGCTCATATGCGTGACTTTCATATGGAATTTTCTTACCGTCAAGAACCCTCATGACATTGGTTTTTTCTTCTTTTTTCATTATGCGTTTTCTTCTTTCCTGCACTGCTGCAGATAACAATCAAGCTTCGACCTGAGATAATCCTCTTTTTCTTCTGTTTTCAGATTCGCACATAGAGATTCCCATTCAGTTTTACTGCCACACGATTTTATTTTTCCCACTGTATTTTCCTACATACAGCTTCTTATCAGCTATATGGATCCACTCTTCTATGCTCTTGCCGCTTTCATAATCGGCAGCACCTATAGTGATGGTGGCGTGGATGCTTTGTCCGTTATATGAAAAATCATATTTCTCCACAGTGCTCCTAAGCTCATCAAGCAGCTCGTATCGTTTTTCGGGGCTTTTATCCCCGGATTTTCCTATGAGGATGAATTCTTCACCACCCCAACGGCAGGGAGCAGCACCGCAGGGATTGTTTTCCAGTATTCCGGCAAGCGTTCTGAGCACATAATCTCCGTAATTGTGCCCATATCCATCATTGATCTTCTTGAAATCGTCTATATCGATCATCGCAACATAATAATTGTCAAGTCCCTCGGATTTCTGTATACGTTTTAAATGATCCATCAGGTAATACCTGTTGTGCAGTCCCGTGAGTTCATCCATAGAGGCTCTGTGCGCAAGAAATTCTTCGCCGCGGAAGGTAAGCTCCACGAATATCTGGAGAAAACTTATCGTGATCAGAAATACGATGACTGCCCACATAATCTGAAGCTTGAATTCTATTTCCGCAGGTAAGGAGTAGGGAGCAGGATGCTTGCTGAGATAATTATAAGCGCCTATATAGGAGACTGCACCGAGGATGCTTAGGAGCATGCTCCGTGTATATAGCATCTGCATAGTACGGCCAATATACTCTGCAAAGAATACAAGCACGCTGATACCGATAAGCGATATCTGAAAACCGCTGTTCCATCCGACACATATGACCGCAGCCGTCATATGGGCGACAACCTCAAAATCCACCATAAAAACGAAAGCTCTCAGCCATTTCTTAGATATGACAGGGAACATCAGAATATAAAACAGCACGCTCCCAATGTTAAAGTGAAACATAGGTATTATTTCGTAATGCCGGAATAACAGCAAAAGACCAATGTGTACCACAAGAAAAGATACAGCGACCAAAACAGCCATAATCTGGGCTTTCCGCATATTTAACAGATGATTGTTCATGATATCTCCTCAGAAACGGATTCTACAGACTGCTTTGCTCCAGAAGTATATATCCGCAATTGACACACTTTGCAATATCCCCATTTACTTCAAAACCAGTCTTTTCCTGCGTTTTATCCGGGTAGCATACAGGACAATGCTCAAAAATAATACGCACGCCTCCGTCATCAACGCCTTGCCGTCTCCTTTATTTATATTTTCACTTTTATTTTGTATTTCTGTATCTGCTGGTATCTCCAGAAGTTCCTGTTATCCAGATCTTGTCCGCCTCTACATGGCAGCTGTGATAGACTACCTCAACACCTGCTTTTGCCGCCCTGACAAGTGCTCTTCCAAATTCGGTCTGTGTCTTATTATTGGGAAAAACAAAATGTATGCCATTCATCTGAACAACAAAAACAATGGAACATTGATAGCCTTCATTAGCAGCCTTTGCCAGCTCGTTCAGATGCTTAACACCTCGTTCAGTTGTGGCATCCGGAAAATATCCGATCCCTTTCTTGGGATCATCGGCAAGAGTACAGCCTTTTACTTCCATCAAAAACTTTTTCCCGTCACGCTCCATATAAAAATCAAATCTCGAATCACCATAAGTATATTCCGGTCTGACTATATCACACAACGGTTCCGTAAGCTGCTGCACAAGCTTATTTGGTGCAAGGCTGCCAACGTTTATCCATTTGAACTTTGGCCTGTATACTGATATTAAGTCATATCCGGTTGATCGTTCCGGATTATCCACCTTCTGTAGTGTAACCTTTGCTTTGGGAACCAATAGTTCTTTTAATCGTCCTGTATTCTTTACATGAACGGTCTCCTGCCTGTCACCGATCATAACCTCAGCAGTAAATCTATTATTCCGTTTTATAAATACGGCAGATACTGTATTATCATACATGATTTCAGACTTTATTCTTGTCACGTCAATATCTTTCCTTGTAATGTCACTGTACTCTCCCCAGATGAAGGCGTCCCGATTAGTACAATATTATTTCCGCCGTTCACTTTGCCTCTCTCTGCGTACTCTCGTACTCTTTCCTCAGCTCTTCTTTCTTGTCCTCTGGAAATGTATTATAGATTGCCAATGCAGCGTCATAAGTCTGGCCAAGATGTTTAATTGCAAAAAGCCATAATTCAAATGTCATGCAGGTTCCTCCTTCTTAATTTCTAATGCTCGTAGGATAATAATAGATTTTACCGCCCTTTGATATTAAGTGAACATCCTCGTAATAACGTTCGGAAGTACTAATTCTTGAAGCATAATCCGTTTTTGCACACTGAAATTCAATCATATCGCTTATATTCTCACCTAATTCAGCATAGTTGTGTGCATCATCAAATTTTCCCGGAATCCAATGGATAACTCCATCAAATCCCTGCCTTTTCCTTTTACTCTCCGATGTATCAATTGCAAGTCTTTCTATATTCTTCTTATGCCAGTCCTGGAACCAAGCTATCTATACGTGTCAGAGTATTCTTATCTTTGATTTCAATGAGTTTGGATTCTTCAGGAATCATTTCTATTGGTAGCTGTTCAATATTGAGTGCTAGTTCCAATTTTGTTATGGGATTATCACTGATGTCCTTTACATCATCTGCTATTTGCCCAGCTTTTTTTGTACCACTACCATTAAACTTACGATTACGTAGAAACATCACTATTCCTATTATTGCAAGAACCGCAACAACAATTACAGCATATCTCATGTTTGGTTCCTTCCGTTTTATTAACCAACTCTTTAGCTTTCTTCTACTTCTCCTACAGAGTGCGTTTCAAAGTAATACTTCATTCCGTCCATTCAACAAAGAACTCTGCAGTTATATCATCCTTTCCGCCGAACACTTCCCTTATTTCATCCGGGCCAGCGGAAATGTGCCCAAGCTTTGTGAAGCTCCATGTATTTTCATCATAATATACCGTGATCTTGTTTCCCTGGTACAGGATAAGGTCTCCCGGAGAGGTCGTGATCTCTTCATCATTTGTCGGAAGATCCCACGGCAGGTCTCCTACCTTCTCAAAGTTCCCGTAATCATGCATCTCAACGGTAAGCGATCCGTGGTTTATCTCTTCAAAGAACGCATCCGCGGAAGAATTGTCTTCAAGGTTTATCGTAAAACATCTGTCGCCGATATTCAGCACCACTATGGCTGTGGGTGTCATATCATATATATCATCATCCGGTATTGTTTGTTCTGTTTTATTATCCCGCGCCGTCATGTCTTCGTCCCAGTTTACGGTTTCCTCATTCTTATTCCTACATCCGGTTAGGAAAACAAGCAGAATTAAAGGCATAAATACATATTTTCTCAAAGGTCTCAAACTTATTCTCTCCAACATCACCATATTCTATTTGATTTAATCCTTCCAATCCCTGTCTGATAGTTTCATATCCTAATCCGGCATTTTACATCGGAAAAATAAATCCAGGATTATGATCCTTCAACAGTCCCGTATCAGCTGCCCACTTCTGATCAGTAGCTATGTACTCATCATCTTCGGGACTGCCAAGTTTATTCAGATATTCTTTTTTAAATTGAGTATATACGTTTGCCGCCACCTTGACATCCATATATTCAAAAGGTGCATGGCTTCCCATAATAGCCGTGAATTCCATCATATTACCGGATGAATTCTCTAGAAAGATGCGGTAAACGGGCATATGGTTTTCTTTTTCCAAAAGTCCGGACAATGACAGCTTCATTAGTTCTATTATCCTGTCATCATAATTATAATCTGACAGCAAGATTTTTTCCCTGAATGCGTCTATATCATGAACAACCCTGCGCTTATAAAGTCCTTTTATGAACTCAAGAACATCATCATCGCTGTGGATATCGTTGAATCCTATGTCCCCGGTCTTCATCAGGGTTTCAAAATCAACGCTCTTCACATCCGTAGCAATAAATAATTCTTTTCTGTTTTCATCACGGTATATACAGTTGGGCTTCATCTTTACCTCTTTATTACAATGCGGGCATGTAGGGAAATACAGAGACTTATTCAAAATCCTCTTTTTCAGCTTGTGATCACCCGGAATGGTTATCTCAGGGTACACTGTATAATCAAATTCGTCTCCGCAATAAGGACAAATCGCCTTCATCTCCATTGATTTTGGTGTCATTTCAGATACCGCCATAATACCTCCTGTCTAAACCTTGTAAAAAGCTCTTTCCGCGTCATTCTCAATGTGGATCAACTGCAAATTGAAAATAATAAGACCACATAAATGTAAATGCCGAATTCTTTTTCTATTCGGCAAACATTGTTTGACAAATCTTATTTTTATACACCTGATAAAACTATCTCATGGTGCCAAGACTTCCTTGTCTATTTTAATGTAACCCCATGCTTTAACAAGGAACGTATTTCCATAAGTGCAAATCCAAGTATGTTCTGCCTGCGCCAGTTCTTTACATCATGCCTTTTATCATCATCAAGCTTTATCCCGCATGCCCAGGCAGTATCACTGTATGCGCATTCAACAAGATAAGCATCCCCTGTATCTAACAGCTTCTTCCTTAAATCCTCATTCTGCGAGAACTTTGCCAAAAGCCCGCGAACAGCAACTACCTGCCTCTTTCCTTCCCATACTTCCTTTATATATCCTTTTGCGTTCCTGCCTATCTTCTGTTGCTCCTGTGTATCATCGGTAGCAAGCACTTTATCCGCTGATTCCTTATCTCCAAACAGAATGCATTTCTGATACATAATATACTGTTCTGTTGATGAATATTTTATACCATCAAGCATAAACGGTGAAGGATACCAGTTGCTCAGATATCCGTCGGGTTCCTCTGGTTTATGGAAATATACAGCAGCTTCTTCGCGGCCAGCTATCTTTAAAGTGTCAAAGACTGCATCGCTTTTCTTTATACTCGTTGTTGGTGCCGGTTCCGGTATGAATTATTTTCTACTGGGAACTGACATACAGTTCCATTCCAACCATTATCATGCCATGGTACCCTAACTGAGATGTGTTGAGCCATACTGAACCCTCTTTCTAATGCTGTACTTCTATTATTAAATAGCTAAATGCAAGAAATCTTACTATTTCGCCAGCCCTATGTCCTTCTATTTTACTGTGTAATTCATAAGTAAACGGATCTAAAGATAATATGGTTTTTGCTTTCCGAAGTTGTCCTCACACTCCCGCCATATGATAGGAAGGTCAAAGTCCCGTATATTCTGCCCCAAAAGGATATCTTCTCCGATAAAATCATCAAACATCTGCAATGCTTCTTTGATAACAGGAGAATCCTTTGTCATCTCATTGGTTATTCCATGAAGATCTATAACAACCTTCGGGATCTCACATTCCGGATTTACAAGCGTTGAGAACTCTTCCGTTATCTGACCGTCTCTTACCCTTAATGCCCCGATTTCAACGATCTTATCCTTCTTTGTATCAAGACCGGTGGTTTCAAGATCGAACAGGACGTAATCCTTTCTGTATCCGTATATTTCTTTGCCGCGTTTATTTCCAAACATATAAATCCCGCCCATTCCGTAATCCCATTGATATACTAATTTTATCATAATTCATAGCAAACAATCTGCGAATTACAAACGGATTTAAAAACCAAAGTATACGTGACTATTTTAGGTCATTGTCACTGTAGATCCCGATATTTCTCGGCGATCAGCTCACAAAGCTTCCCAAGATATTCAAGGGTCACCTGATATCTTGTGCTTAATGAAGGATAAATATTATCGCCTTTGGATCCTTTTATCTCAAAATCTCTTATATTATCAATCAGCTCATCTCTTACCGGAAGCAGATCTTCATAGGACATATCTCTATAATCTAAGATAAAAGCATCTGGCGATATCATCATGCTCATTCACCTCCTTCATCATTTTCCATATTTTTTGAATCACCGGAGCTTATCACCTTACCGGTTGCTTCGTTCACAAAGTCCACATGCACATTGTCAACTCTCTCACCACTGAAGGCACCGTACATGCCGCCATACATATAGAGGGTCAATGCTGCAAATGTTTCATTAAGACCGATATCATCATTACTGGTACTCTTCGTCGTTATAGTGAAGCTTGTATAGTCATCGTTGGCCGTCACGTTTGTTATGCTGGAGTTATCCTCTGCATTTACTATTTCTGCCAGACCTTCATCAATGGATTTATTAACGCCCTCAAGCATTTCTTTATGCTGTTCTTTATTGATAACATACGTTACACTTCCATCTGCGTTAAGTTTTGCAGATTTATAGCCTTTCTCTTTTACAGTCTTATCAAGCTCTTCCTGTGTGATTTCACCTATAAAATCTGCCGGGATGTTGAGTGTTACATTGAACAGCCCCTTATCTACCTCAACATCGCCTATTGCTTCAAGTGCCTTCATATCTTCATCCTGTGGATCATCTGAATTGTCCCCGCCATCACCAGCCTCTGTCGTATCCTGCTTAGTGGCGCTCTCGGCATCCTTGCTGCCACAGCCTGCAATCCCGGATAATACCAGGATCATAACCATTATCATTGCAATAACGCGCGTTTTCATTGCTATGCCTCCTTGTTCACATCAGTTATATGTATTGTTTCCGATTAAGAGTTTCCCTATATTGATCTACTTCTACTCCGCCTTGTTAAATACTCCTGCAAATACAGGAAACCCCGTCTCATTGTGCATGATCGCGTACGTAAAGGGTCTGTCAAGGTTTACTTCCTTATAATCCTCCATCATAGGAGCGCATCCAAGACACATAACTCCCATCGTGGCTGCGGCAGCCTTTGTTCCCTTCCGGTCTACCTCTATGTGTGCCTTATGGATAATGGAATCCACCATCAGCTGCTCACTTGACATAGGTAAAAAAACTGCACACGGAGTAAATACCGTGTTGATACCAAGTTCCTTACATATCGAAGTTAATTCCTCACCAAAGTCATACTTGAACTCAGGCATATCAACGTAAACTTTGATATATGACGCACTATGAAACAAACCGGAAAAATCAATATCTTCTATACATCTCTTATTGAATGAAGCGCTCTCTCCATCCTTCGGTAATAAAGCCATGAAAGAGTAATCAAGGCCCTTGTATGGTTTGATGAACCCGGTAAAGAGATCGTTTTCTATATAGCTGCCCTCTGTGCTTGAAAGCATCTTTACTTCGCTTTCCGTTCCGTCGGCATTATGAAAATCGCCGTCATCTATATCATCTTCATCATACTTTTCTGCCCAATCGCTCTCAAACGCTATGGCGTTAATGAGCGCTGCTACCATCTGGTTCATGGATTCGTCTGCGATATCTTGTATCATACCCTTGGTCTTTTCCTTAACCCAGGCATTGACATCGGAAACAATATCCTTTGAAGAAAAAAGCTTTCCGTCAAACATCTCCTTCAGCCTGTCCTCATATTCGGGAACTATCGAATCCTTTATATCTTCCCTCACACAGACTGCATTGGAAGAAATAAGCCTTTCATCCTTAGAGAATACCGACTGAAGCTCCTTAAACAACCCCATAAGCTCCTCGTGGCTTATATCCGTCCCAAGAACCCTGTCTATCACTTCCCGGGATACCCCATCTGCAGCATCGGAAGCGATCGCCAACAGCATTATGATAGAGAGTGGGGAGAATACTATATTCTCATCCTTCCTCGACTCTGAAAGCATCCTCATAAATGTCCTTGTTATCTCGTTATATTTATCCTTGTAATCATTGATCATCATATATGCCTCCTGTCTTTTCCCCTATATTCTGCAACACATCCAATTATCTAATGTATATTGCATTTATAAATGCATTAGGTAAATGCATTAGAAAATACATTAGATAAATATATTAGATATTGCATTTACATCATATACCGTTTCAAGACCCAAACCGTATCCCCTCTTAATCATCCATGAACACTTCCATCATCATAAGAGCATCCCATTCCCTGTCATCCCTGGCCTGCTTCTGCCTTCTCTCAAAATCCTTGCGTTCTGACCTGGTCATATTCCTAGTGAGCTTTTGTATCTCCTTCTCAGTTAATCTGACATCTACTTCTTTTCTTATTCCAAACATGCCGACACCCCCAATCTACAGGTTTATTATACTATCTTTACCTTTCGCTTGTTGCCCCCGTTTTGGGGGCAATTTGAGCCGTATTTACATTATTCCCTGCTTCTGCATCACTCCTCTGCCGCATCAACAGCTTTAGCAGCCTTCTTCTTGCGTCCTTTGCCCTTTATATTGAGCTTGCAGATAACGCCTCTGGGAGTTACAAGGACTACCTTGCCCTTAGCCTTCTTCCCAAACATATTATAGATACGCCCGGCACTCATGCTCTCACCCATAACTGTCTTTGTGCTGTTAGCCACGTATCCTATGACATCAAGGCCATCAAGCTTCACCTGGATCGCTTCCCTGTCATACTTATTGTCCGGCTCCTTCTTAAGCTTTACCTTCATTCCCTTCTTAAGGAAATCTCCGCCGTAGCGGTAATCAAGTCCTGTGATCGTAAAGTAGACATTCTTCATAATTTTTACCCGCCTTTCAATGTATCCCTATGGTTGTCTGTTACACCCCTATTATTACCTGAATCCCCTGTTTTCAGGTCGTTTGGCAAGCGACATTTGATAGTTCTGTCACATCTCTTCCCTTCTGTAACTGTATCTTAGCAAATTATACGGAATAAACAGTCCGATTATGGGGACAGGAATTTCGAAAGTTCATTCGTTTAGCACGCGTAGCGTTGTAGCTTTGCAATAATCATAATAAATCACTATAATGGTATAAAGAACCGTAAAAGGAGGAGTTCAAATGAATTCAAGAGTCACGGAATACACAGTTGAAGAAATGCAGCATCTTATGAAAAACATGTCAAAGATGTATGATGTCGCGCGTGTTGTCGATCCCATCGAGTGCCGTATACTCAGCTTTCAGGATGATGGTACAGTAAGCCTTAACAATACATGTTACGGAATCTGGAATGCCGGGCAGAAATGTGTTAACTGTTCAAGCTCCGCCGCCTGCCGTACAGGATGCCATCAGGAGAAATCCGAACGTTTCAATGATGACGTTTTCCAGATCCAGTCA
>JAILNV010000079.1 GCA_024691125.1 Lachnospiraceae bacterium
TATATGTCACATATATATAATAATATATATTACAATATATATTCAGGGGGTATTTATAACATACAGTTACAACAAATAAAGAAAGAGGGGTATTATGAGCAGTAAATGTGGGGGTAAGAGTAGTGTATTTATTTATAAAGGGGGAGGTGAGAAAAGAGGGATACGTGCACTGGTTAAACTGCATTATAAAAATAAATTCTTTCTATTTCCGGATGACAGTGAGACTTTGGATAAGATCAAGAATGATATTCTGCTGGCTTTGGAATATAGTTATAGAAAATGCTCTGAAATAGGATATGCGGAAGAGGAAATGATCAAAGAGCTGCATAATGTTGCACTGGTCATTCTGGGTTATTGCAGCAAAAATGACAGAGAAGTATGGGAAAATGAATTAAATGATTTTTATATTATGATGTTTAGATATGCGCTTGAGCTTGGGCGGAAATACGATCTTGGTATTGTTGCTGAGCTTCTTGTTAAAAGCGGATTATTGGAAATATTAAGTATATGCATAGATCAGATACAGGAATATGATTATGATCCGGAACTGGTTTCGGGATATCTGAGAGATGATTCTATTTCAGATACCGATAAACATATGTTATGTTTTATGACACATAAGGTTTGTAAATCGGTAAAGGATATCGTAAAGATCAATATAGAGGAGCTTTCGGAAGAGGAGCTCATAGTGGCAATACGTACACAGTACTTTGAGTGGAATGATAAGGACAGAGTAAACAGAAGGCTTTTGATCCTTTTAAAAGACTTAAGCACCAGAGAAGATATGAAAGAAAAGTATGATTCTCTGGTTAAGGATGTGATCAATCTTCATGTAGAATATGCACTACCTATATCAATGTATAGTGAATATATGAAATCACACCCATTATATAAAATGCTGTATAATCCCGAAACGGTAGATTATGAAAAACTGGATTTAAAAGTATTTGTAAATGTCAAAAGTCAAAAGATAATAAAAAACGCGGGCAAATATGGAGGATATACCTTATATAAACGAATCAGAGATGCATATTATAAAGACATGGGTATAAAGTTCTGCGAAGCCTTAAACCAGATACTTAGAATAGAGAATTATAAGTATCTGTATGAAACGGAAAGAAAAACAAAGAAGAACAGAAAAAACAAAATATAGAAAAAAAGTTATCAGATGCCGGGTACAATTGAAATAATCTGTATACAATGTTACAATCAGTTTATGTGACTTATTTAGAAAAACTTGCATAGTTGAGTTCGGGTTTCAAATATGTAACGGAGTATTAAATGAATTATATTGTACTTGATCTGGAATGGAATCAGGCCGGCGACAGACATAACAGGGATTTTGGACTTCCATTTGAAATATTGGAAATAGGTGCGGTAAAGCTTAACCGTAAGATGAAGGTCATTGATACATTTGATGAAATTATCAAACCTCAGATCTATCATTCTATCCATTATATCACAACAAAGATCATAAATATGGATAAAACAGATTTTGAAAACGGTCGTCCGTTTTCGGAAGTCATGGATCAGTTTCTTAACTGGTGCGGAAGGGATTATGTGTTTTGTATTTGGGGAACATTAGATCTTACGGAATTACAGAGGAACATGATCTATTATGGAATGGATGAATTGTCCAAAGGTCCTCTTATGTATTTCGATATACAGAAATTCTTCAGCATGACTTATGAAGATGGCAAGCTTAGACGGTCTCTTGAATGGGCGGTTGACTATCTTCATATAAAAAAGGATATTCCTTTCCATCGTGCATATTCCGATGCCTATTATACGGCAAAGGTATTTAAGATAATAGACAGTTATAAACCTGAAATAGAGAAATATGTTTCTTATGATGTTTTTATGATCCCGCAGAATAAGCGTCAGGAGATACATGCCAATTTCAGGACATATTCAAAGTATATTTCCAGGGAGTTTCCGGATAAGAATACGGCTATAGAGGATAAAGAAGTAAGCTCCACAAAATGTTATCTGTGCGGAAGAAATGCAAAAAAGCAGATGAAATGGTTTTCGGTTAACGGAAAGAATTATTTTTGTCTGGCAATCTGCAAAAAACACGGTTATCTGAAGGGTAAGGTCAGAATGAAGAAGGCTGATGACGGAAATGTATACGTGATCAAGACCCTAAAGCTTATTGATGAGGAAGCAGCACAGGAGATCCGTGATAAACAGGATAAGCTCAGACTTCAGAGGCTTGAAAAGAGACATTCAAAGAAAGAGAGGACCGATTAAAGGTTTATCTTTTTCTTTCTCTTTTTATATCGTTTTTTAGTAAGATTTTTTTGATGTCTGCCGGAATATGAATAGCTGGAAATAAACGATTTGATAAACATTATTAGCAGTATTGAACACAGTAAGACAGCGAGAATAATAAGAACCCGCCGTATATTAACAAATATTGTTCTCCTGTTTCGTTCCAATATTTTCGGTTCGGTATTATCCGAAGCTGCATCCAGTATATTCGCAAATTCGAAGACATCACTGTCATCCTGTGCGTAATCAAGCGTTGCCTGGCCTACATAGTTACCGGAAAAATAATAATCAAGAACGGCAACATAATCCTCCGTACCATCCGCATAATTGAGTTCAACCTCGCATTCATCAAATCCTGCTGTCTTGGGTATTATTATTGCCGCTTCCGAATTCAGTTCAAGAGCCTGTCCCGAACTTCCCATGATATCAAGATCGGTTTTGAAAAAAGTGGAGCTGTCAAGGGTATATCTGGTTTCATTTTCTTTTACATTAATAAGCTGAAATCCATCAAATCCGTAATCAAACAGCTTCTGGGTGTCTATGAACTGATCGGGACTTTCCTCCTTCATTATTACACAGATAAGACGTAAGCCGTTTTTTTCCGCACAGCTTACAAGTGTCTGTCTTGCACTTTTGGTATAACCCGTTTTACCTCCGATAAAGCCGGGATACTGATATCTGAAGCCTTCAACCATGAGATGATGATTATCCATTATACGTTCTTCGGACTGTATATTTGTAGAGGATATGGTATAGGTTCTTGTTCCGGAAATATTGGCAAATGCTTCGTTTTTGTAACATTCTCTTGCTATAAGAGCAAGGTCGTAGGGACTTGTATAATGATCTTCATCCGGAAGACCGTTGGCATTCACGAAATGGGTATTATTGCAGCCAAGAGCGAGAGCGCGTTCGTTCATCATGTCAACAAATGCATCAAGACTGCCTGCAACATGCTCTGCAAGCGCATATGCCACCTCATTTGCAGAGCCCAGCATAAGTCCGTACAGGCATTGCTCGACTGTAAGCTGTTCACCTTCATCTATTCCTATTCGGCTGCTGTCTGAATCAACATTGAAAATTGCCTCATGAGAAAAGGTCACTATTTCATCCATTGTAGTATTCTCAATGGTCAAAAGAGCAGTCATCATCTTCGTGGTACTGGCAGGGTATAACTGTTCATGTATGTTTTTGGAATATAGAATGGCGCCTGAATTGAAATCCATGAGTATGGCACCTTCAGCTCCTATGATCGGACCTTCCGGCCATCCGTGCCATTCATTGCTCTCAACAGGCTCGAATTTACGCTCCTCGGCAGCAGCCTTTTGTTCTGCGGTAGGTCTTGTATTAACAGCATATACGGGGGTGCTTATGTTAAGAAGACATAAGATCCATATGATTATTATGGCAATTAGTTTAGAGAGTTTCATAGATTACTTCTTTTCCAAATATTCATTTATTTCTGCTCTTATATCATACAATAATTACATAAAATTGCCAATAAAGTGTTTAAGGATCGGAAGCAGGAGAAACAGATTCTCCCGCATGTTATCTGTCCGGTATTCTCAAAGCCGGTAAAATATGATAGAATCAAAGCCAAATTCGTGAAAATACTATAGTAAACGAAATAAGTCAATTCGTTCACTATAGCTGTAAAACAGGGAGTTTTATATGAGGTTAAGAAATATAACCGGTTCTAAGGAAATGATAGCAAAAAACAGGTATGTCATCCATGAACCGGAGAAATATAAAGGATGCTGGAAAAGAGAGATATTCGTGAATGATAATCCCATATATATAGAGATCGGGATGGGGAAGGGAAGATTCATAATGGAGCTGGCTTCCGATAATCCCGACATTAACTATATAGGTATAGAAAAATATTCAAGTGTTCTGTTAAGGGCAATACAGAAAATGGAGGTAAAGGAACTTCCGAATCTTGTTTTTATAAGAATGGATGCGGAATATATCACAGAATCTTTTGATAAAGATGAGATTGCCGGGATATATCTGAATTTTTCGGATCCATGGCCAAAAGACAGGCATGCCAAAAGACGTTTAATGTCTGGGAACTTTCTTAATAAATATGCTCATTTTCTAAGACAGGATGGATTATTGGAATTTAAGACCGATAACAGGGAACTGTTTGAATATGCTCTTACACAGGTACCTATAGCAGGATGGGAGATTTTAAGACAAACGTATGATCTTCATAATGATGAGGAAATGGTAAAAGGAAATATCATGACCGAGTATGAGGAGAGGTTTTCATCTATGGGAAATCCTATCTGTAAATATATAATAAAACAGGGAAGGATCCGGTAAGCTGTGATGGAAAGTACAGAGAAAAAACGGATTATTTATTTTGACATAGCCAAGGGAATAGGCATAATTCTTGTACTCATAGGACACCTTCAGACAGAAACGATATTATCATATACACCGTATGTTCTGAGTCTGTGTTCCTGGATATTCTCATTTCATATGGCTTTATTCTTCATTATTTCCGGGATGCTTATCAGCTGTAAGAGAGAAGAAGAGAAGGATTTTAAAGAAGCCGTAAAGAAAAAATTCAGATCGATAATGATCCCTTATTTCTGGTTCAGTCTTATTTATATTTTTATAGTATTGTATTCACTGTTAATATCTAAGGTCGTTCCTCTTAAAACCCTGTTTATCCAGCTATGGTATGTGATCGGAATGTACGGTATGAATGTACTGTGGTTCCTGCCTGCTCTTTTTGCTGCCGAGGTGTTGTTTCTGTATATTGTAAAACGCTTTGGGAGGCAGAGATCGGTTCTTGCTATAATTCTATTATGTATTGCGGCAGCAGGTATGAATTTCTTAAGAGGATGCATGCAGAATGAACCGGAAATATATGAGAGATTAAATGAACTGATCGTAACTCTCATCAGGCCAGTCTTTGCCTGTGTATATATACTTACGGGATACTGGCTGTATAAAGGACTTGAAGTATTCGACAGCAGGATAAGAAAATCCAAAATGATACAGATAATACTCCTGCCTGTGCTGCTTGCAGTAAATATATATCTTAACAGTCTAAATCGTCCTGTGGACTTTCGGTCGCTTGTACTCAATAATTATATTATGTATTATTTTTGTTCGGTATGCGGATCGATGTTTATTATACTTTTAAGTCGTGTTCTGTCAGATATAAGGATAGGTGGATCAGGGAAATTTCCGCTTCTTAGATTTTATGGGGTCAACTCACTGGTATTTATGGCTGTACATAATAATTCATCTGTACGGAACTTTGCCGAGAGAGCAGCCATGTACTTAAACCAGTATCTTACAAGGGCACGCGGATATATCTGTTATGCAGCCGTTATAGTGATATGTATTATATATGTTACTTTGACGATTCTTATTATAAACAGCTTTTTCCCATTTCTTACAGGAAAGCCGATACGGCGCAAATAAATATAAGATGTAACCGGTGAGATATTAGACAGAGAGGAAAATGATTTGACGGAGTTTATAAGCGATCATTCGGATACAAGACTTGATATATATGCAAGAATGAATGAGCCTCAGCTTAGAACCATATATGAACCAAAAGAAGGTCTGTTCATTGCAGAAAGTCCCATGGTCATTATGAGAGCATTGGATGCGGGTTATATTCCGGAATCCGTACTTACATGCAAGGAAGCATTCACAGGGCATGGTAAAGAGGTTACAGAGAGAATAGGATATGAGTTTCCGGATGTGCCTGTATATATAGGAAGTGATGAAGCTCTTAAGGAAATAAGGGGATATCAGCTTACAAGGGGTGTACTATGTGCAATGAAACGAAGACCCCTGCCGGATGCCTGTGAAATACTTCGTAATACCAGAAAAGTAGTTCTGCTTGATGATGTTGAGAATCCCGGGAATGTAGGTGCGATTTTTCGTTCTGCGGCAGCAATGTTTATGGACGGAGTGCTGCTTACAAGGGACTGTTCAGATCCCTTGTACAGGAGGGCTGCAAGAGTAAGCGTCGGAACGGTTTTCAATATACCATGGACTTATACGGATATGAATTTTGGAATGTTTAAGGAATATGAATTTAAAACAGCAGCCATGGCACTTAAGGATGATTCAATATCGATTTCCGATCCATGTTTAAGGCAGGAGGATAAGTTGGTTATCATAATGGGAAATGAAGGTTACGGTCTTAAACAGGAGATCATAGACAAATGCGATTATACCGTAAAGATACCTATGGCTATGGGGGTTGATTCGCTGAACGTAGCAGCAGCAAGTGCTGTAGCCTTTTATGTATTGAATTCATAATTGCTTAAAAAGGAGGAGCTATAATGCCGACAGACAAGGAGATTGAAGAGGTTATAAAAATGCTTGATTCAAAAACTGAAGAGGGTGTCAGCAGAATAGGAGTTCACAGGGTTGAAACCGAAAGGGAAGATTTTGTAAAAGAGGTTCATCATCATGGAAGATGCGATATCGGAAGTCCCTTCGCAGATGGTTCGGTAGGAAATTTCGGCTGTTAAGTATTCAAAAGTGTCAAAGTTACATCACAGAATGATCTCATTATTGGAGTCGGATGATTCAGACGGATTGTTAGAATTGCGGTTAGTTGAATCCGTATCTTCCAATAGAAGTTCATTTGCCGTCTGGGAGTCTGTATTCGACGTGGCGGAAGCAGGATTAGATGATTGAGGAACAACCGGTGTTATTACCTGAGGTATTGATGTAACTACTGTGTCTGAGGCTGTACCGGCTGTTTCCGTCTTCGTTACCGAAGTATTCTGAGTAGATGAAGTCGAGGTTCCGTTGCTTTCTTTATTTGATGAAGATGAAGTATTTGTTTTTGATGAAGAACTGCTTGTTGTAGATGATGATGAAGAGGTAGAAGAATCCGGCTTGTCGGGATTATTTGAATCATCTTCGGGAAGGATCGTATCTATGGAAGAGGATGGCCTGTCAGTTAATCCCGAAAGGCTTGAATATATAGATACATGATCATAAATACAACGCCAGCTGCTGGATGAATCGGCCGTAACACAGATATATCCATGTCCTGATGTATCATCTGCAAAGCTGGCTGCACAGTTCCTTGACTGTACAACGAAACCGGTTTTTGCACATTCAACAGTGAGACCGCAATCCTTGTCTTCAATCCTTCTTAAGAACCAGTTGGATATGATTATACCTTCAGGATGCTGTTCAGTGGATGATGTGGTGTAAGTGTGAGCATTCAGAACTTCACGGCATATTTCATTATCTATTGCAGCATGCATTATCATTGCCATATCATAAACGGTGCTGTAATGATCATCTGCATACATGCCTGCTACATTGGTAAAATGTGTGCTGTTTGCGAGCTGCAGATTCTTAAGCTTTTCGTTCATAAGTTCAACAAAAGCCTCCTCAGAACCGGCAACATAGCAGGCAAGAGCTATGGCCGCATCACCTCCGGAAGGCAATATGGTTCCGTAAAATAAGTCACGTACGGAAACTACTTCATTTTCGGCAAAGCCAACCGCGCTCAGATCGTTTCCATAACTGTAATCCGTGTATTCAAGGGTTATAGTAACTTTATCATCAAGCTGTTCCTGTGTAATATGTTCAGCTGCGACAAGAACGGTTAATATTTTTGTCATTGATGCAGGGCTGATCCGGGTATGGGGATTTCTCTGGGCAACTATGGAATTGTCAGAAAGATCGATCAGGATACCGTATCCGCTTACAACATCTGATGGAAGACCTGTGGTCAAAGAAGTTTCAGCGGCAGAATAGACGGCATCACTTACAACAGGCTTGGAAATAATCTCTTCAGGCTCTTCGGTCTTTGTCTTTTCAATGGAAATATTTGGAGCCTTTGAGGCAGTATCGTTCTCATCTTTAGAAGACTTAACTATAAGCCTTATGGATAAACTGATCATAATAATGATAGCTATGAAAGGCAGACCAAGTCTTAAAAAGAGACCTAAATAATAACGTCTTTTACGACGCCTTCTGGCAAGTTCTCTTTTGGAAAGCTTTTTTCGTTTTCCAGGGTCCTGCTTGTTTGACGGATTCGGTTTTTTTGTATTACTTTGGTAATAATAAGTATATTTTTCCATATCAGATCCAGGTGCATCAAATATTTACGGTAAACGGATTAAATCGTTTACGATAATATAAGAGACAGTCAATAAATTATATCATATAATATAACTGTGAGTATACTGTGAAATACAGGATCCTGATTTACGGTTAATAACAGTATTGTTTTAAGGATTGAAAATGAACATCTTATATGAGGATAAAGATATATTAGTTGTTGATAAGCCTGCCGGAATAGCTGTACAGACCGCAAATATCGCGCAGGAAGATATAGCAAGCAGGGTTAAGAACCATATAAGTGCTGAGTACGGCATAGATGATCCCTATCTTGGGATAGTTCACAGGCTTGATCAGCCGGTAAGAGGATTACTGGTTTTTGCATTAAACCGTAATGCTGCGGCAAAGCTAAGCTCGCAGGTGTCACAAAAGGGATTTATTAAGCGTTATCATGCAATCGTAAACGGAATATTAGAAGATCAGGAGAGCATTATTCTGGAAAATTATCTTATCAAGGATAAGGATGGCAAGGCAAGAATCGTGCCTGAAGATATAAAAAATGCAAAAAGAGCCGTGCTTTCTTATGAAGTTAAAGATACAGATAAAGACAATAACATAAGTTTTTTGGATATCGAGCTTATGACCGGAAGGTATCATCAGATAAGAGCACAGCTTTCAGGTATAGGGCATCCCATAGCCAATGATATTAAATACGGAGGACAAAAGGTTGATCCTGTATTGCTTTACAGATACTTTGATTCACCCGGGAAGATGATCGATAATTCTTTGCAAAAACCGATATATGCAATAAGCTTATGTGCATATTATTTAAGCTTTATACATCCTGCCAACGGAAGCAGAATGGAATTTAAAATCTGATAACCGGATTTTTGCAGTATTGAAAAACTTGGGTAAAAAGTTTATTATAGAAAAATAAAATTTATTGAGAAAGATAAGAAGCAGCACTGGAAAACTGCGTTAACAATATGAAATTATAAAGAGGAGATTATGAAATGGCTGAAAAAAAGCTTGTTGAAGCAATAACGGCAATGGAGGAGGATTTTGCCCAATGGTATACGGATGTGGTAAAGAAGGCTGAGCTTTTGGATTACACTTCCGTAAAGGGCTGTATGGTAATAAGGCCTGCGGGCTATGCCATATGGGAGCTTATCCAGAGTCAGATGGATGAGAGGTTCAAGGCAACCGGTGTTAAAAATGTATATCTGCCGATGTTTATCCCGGAGAGCCTATTAAATAAGGAAAAGGATCATGTAGAGGGTTTTGCTCCTGAGGTAGCATGGGTTACTCATGGCGGTTTGCAGCCGCTTCAGGAGAGGTTGTGTGTAAGACCGACTTCGGAAACGCTGTTCTGTGATTATTATAAAAATACAGTACAAAGCTACAGAGATCTTCCGCAGGTATGTAACCAGTGGTGTTCGGTAGTGCGCTGGGAGAAGGAAACAAGACCGTTTTTAAGAAGCCGCGAATTCTTATGGCAGGAGGGTCATACCGCTCATGCTACTGCTGAAGAGGCTGAGGAAAGAACGCTTCAGATGCTTAACGTATATGCGGATTTCTGTGAACAGGTGCTTGCTATACCCGTTATCAAAGGACGTAAGACCGATAAAGAGAAATTCGCAGGTGCCGAATCTACTTATACCATAGAAGCGCTTATGCATGACGGAAAGGCATTACAGTCGGGAACAAGCCATAATTTCGGTGACGGATTTGCAAGAGCATTCGAAATACAGTATACGGATAAGAACAATAAGCTTCAGTACGTTCATCAGACTTCATGGGGTACGACCACAAGACTTATAGGAGCGGTCATTATGGTTCACGGAGATAATTCCGGTCTTTGTCTGCCGCCTAAGATCGCACCTACACAGGTTATGGTGATCCCTATCCAGCAGAAGAAGGAGGGAGTACTTAAAAAAGCAAATGAGCTGTATGAAAGGCTTAAAAGCGTATGCCGTGCAGATATTGATGAAACCGATAAGAGCCCGGGATGGAAGTTCTCAGAACAGGAAATGAGAGGTATTCCTCTTCGCGTTGAGATCGGACCTAAGGATATGGAAGCCGGTAAGTGTGTCATCTGCCGGAGGGATACAAGGGAAAAGACAGAAGTATCTTTGGATGAGCTTGAGATTAAGGTAAAAGAATTACTTGACAGGATGCAGGTTGAAATGCTTGAAAGAGCAAGGGAGCACAGAGAGAAGCATACCTTTGTTGCAACAAACATGGATGAATTCAGACGGCTGTTTAATGAAGAAACCGGTTTTGTTAAGGCAATGTGGTGCGGTGAACAGGCCTGTGAGGATGCAATAAAGGAAGAACTGGCGGTTACAAGCCGCTGCATGCCTTTTGAACAGGAGCATCTCAGCGATGTATGCGTATGCTGCGGCAAGCCTGCAAAGAAGATGGTATATTGGGGTAAGGCATACTGATATTTTTATTGATTATAGTAAAAACAGAAAATATTAGATAATAAAAGGAGAGAAGGTAGAAAATGAAGGTACTTGTAATTAACTGTGGAAGTTCATCACTTAAGTTCCAGCTTATTGATTCTGATTCGGAAGAAGTACTGGCAAAGGGATTATGTGAGAGGATAGGTATTGATGGGGGAATGGTAACATATCAGCCGGAGGGTAAGGATAAGATAAAGAAGAATGCCGATATGCCCGATCATACCGAGGCCGTTAAGCTCGTGATCGACAGTCTCATCGACAAGGAGAACGGAGTTATATCATCGCTTGATGAAATAGGCGCTGTAGGTCACAGGATAGTACATGGAGGTGAAAGCTTCTCTGCTGCTACTCTTATCAATGAAGATGTGATCAAAGCCATAGAAGACTGCAATGATCTGGCACCTCTTCACAATCCTGCAAACCTTATCGGGATCCGTTCGTGCCAGAAGATAATGCCGAATGTGCCTATGGTAGCGGTATTTGATACGGCATTTCACCAGACAATGCCTAAGAAAGCTTATTTATACGGAATTCCGTACGATTATTATAAAAAATATAAGGTAAGAAGATATGGATTCCATGGAACAAGTCATGAGTTTGTATCAAAACGTGCCGCAGAGTTCCTTGGTAAGGATATTGATAAATTTAAGGTTATAGTATGTCATTTGGGTAACGGAGCAAGTATAAGTGCTGTAAAGAACGGTAAATGTATCGATACAAGTATGGGACTTACGCCTCTAGAGGGTCTTTTCATGGGAACGAGAAGCGGAGACCTGGATCCGGCAATAATTCAGTTTATCAGTAATAAGGAAAAGTTAAGTATAGATGAGATGCTTAATATCCTTAATAAGAAGTCAGGGGTTTTGGGACTTTCAGAGGTTTCCAGTGATTTCAGGGATCTCGGAGAAGCGGCAGATAACGGTAATGAGCAGGCAAAGACTACTCTTGAAGCATATTCATACAGAGTTGCAAAGTACATCGGTTCATATGCGGCAGCAATGAACGGTGTCGATGCGATCGTGTTTACGGCAGGAGTCGGTGAGAATAATATTGAGGTACGTCAGATGATAGGAGAATATCTTGGATATCTCGGTACAGGCGTTGATAAGGATAAGAATAATATCAGAGGAAAAGAAGCGGTGATCTCACCTGACGGGGCTAAAGTAAGTGTACTTGTGATCCCTACAAATGAGGAGCTCGCGATAGCAAGAGAGACCGTGAAGCTTGTTTAACCTGACCTTACAAAGGAAACTTCTTAATTTGTGAAAAGGCAATACAGATGAATAGAAAAGTACCGGTTGAGGGCGGGAAAGTTAAATATTATCTTGCTCCGATGGAAGGTATTACCGGCCGTATATTCAGAAAAGCAATACATGATCATTTCGGAGAGGGGATAGATAAATACTATTCCCCTTTTCTTGTAATACATGAAAAGATTGCCATAAGCAATAAGGAGCTTAAGGATGTACTTCCTGAGAATAATGAGGGAATGCGGCTTATTCCGCAGATATTAACCAATGATGCCAAAGGTTTCATAAGAACAGCGGATTATCTTACAAAGCTATCATATGATGAAGTCAATCTCAATCTGGGCTGCCCGTCAAAGACCGTCGCAGGTAAGGGACGGGGATCGGGATTCCTTTCTGATATTAAGGGACTTGATGAATTCCTTTACAGGATCTACGAAGGCTGTAAATGCAGTATTTCTATAAAGACACGAATAGGGGTATCAGATCCGGAGGAATTTGAAGAGCTGATATCTGTTTATAACAAATATCCGGTAAAGGAGCTGATAATCCATCCACGGGTAAGATATGAGTATTACAAGGGCAGTCCTCACAGGGATAATTTCTTTAAGTATGTGGAGAAGTCTGTAAATCCTGTGTGTTATAATGGAGATGTATTTTCAGAAAGAGATATCGAGCAGTTGATGACCGGGACAGGCAGCAGATTAGATGCTGTTATGATCGGAAGAGGAATGCTTAAGGATCCGTCACTTATAAGAAGGCTGAACGGAGGCGATAAGTATACAGAGGATGAGATAAAAGCATTTCTTAACCGCCTGATATCAGATTATAAATATGAGTTAAGCGGAGATAAGCAGGTTCTTATGAAGCTTAAAGAGCTTTGGGCATATTTGGGACAGAGCTATCCTGATAAGGAAAAGGTACTAAAGCAGCTTCTTAAATGTACTACCCTGCAGGAGCTAAAGATATTACAGGAGCAGATTATAGGATAGAATAAGGGGCAGAAGTATATGCAGATAGTACTTCCTGATAAGGTAAGACATATTATAGGACAATTAAGAGAGGCAGGTTATGAAGCCTATGCTGTAGGAGGCTGTGTAAGAGATTCATTGTTGGGTAAGGAACCAAACGATTGGGATATAACCACTTCAGCGCCTCCAGAGCAGGTAAAATCTATATTCCGCCGTACTGTTGACACAGGTATTAAGCATGGAACTGTTACAGTATTGTTGGGTAAAGAAGGATTTGAGGTAACAACATATCGCATTGATGGTAAGTACGAAGATGGAAGACATCCAAAGGAAGTAACTTTCACAAAGAATCTTGAGGAGGATCTTAAGAGACGAGACTTTACGATCAATGCTATGGCTTACAATGATGAGGCAGGAGTAATAGATCTGTTTGACGGACTTGATGATATAAGGAAAGGGATCATCAGAGCAGTCGGAGATCCTTATGACCGATTCAATGAAGATGCTCTAAGAATACTAAGGGCTGTCAGATTTGCTGCACAGCTTGATTATGATATAGACAGGTATACGCTTAAAGCAGCGGGAGAACTTGCAGAAAACCTTAATAAAATAAGTGCCGAAAGAATAAGGGTTGAGCTTGAGAAGCTACTTATATCAAAGCATCCGGAAAAGCTTATCACCTTATATGAAACGGGAATATCCAGGGTGGTTCTGCCTGAGTTTGACCGGATGATGGAGACAGGGCAGAACACACCTCATCATATTTACAGTGTCGGAATTCACACAGTTGAAGCGTTGAAAAATTCGGTATGTTATGATGATTCATTGACCGATAATGATATTAAACTTCTGAGGCTGACAATGCTGACGCACGATATGGGTAAGCCTGATGCCAGGACAACGGATGAAGAGGGAAGAGATCATTTCAAAGGACATGCATATATAAGTGAAAAAATAGCTGCGGATGTACTTCACAGGCTTAAATATGATAATGATACCTTATATAAGGTAAAAAGACTGGTCAGATATCATGATCACAGGGGTAGGCTTATTTACGCGAGGGTCAGAAGAACGATCGTTGAGATATCAAAAGAACTTATACCCTTATGGCTTAAGGTAAGACGATGCGATACCTGCGCTCAGAGTATGATGGATAGGGAAGAAAAGCTTAAGGACATAGATGATTTTGAAAAAATGTATAAAGAAGTAACCGAACGGGGTGACTGCCTTTCATTAAAAGAGCTTTCCGTAACAGGAGGGGATCTGATGGAACTTGGTATAAAGCCCGGTCCCTTTCTTGGGGAAATCCTTAATAAACTCTTTGAGGATGTTCTGGATGTTCCGGAGCATAATACAAAGGAGTGGCTGATAAACAGGGCTTCAGTCTATTTTAAACAGCTGACTGGAGCAGAGCAGGATGCATAAAATAAGCGTGAAAAAAGAAATGGATTAAAGCATGAAAAAAGCCATTGTACCTATATGCGTAATACTGTTTATTGTATTTACAGGTTGTTATCTTATAATAATGGAATATGCAAAGCAAAGGGCTGCAGACAGAGTGGCTAATGAGGCTGTGTCCGAAATTCAGGAGGAAGAAGCGTTCTCAGAGCCTGATGAGGGTATACAGGGCATACTTACCGGTATAAACGCAGAAGACGGTATTATGGGATTTCAGGATATAAGATCGGGAAAATTATACGAGATCCCATATGACAGCAACCTGGAAGTAAAGAATAAATACGGCGATATAATGAGTATGGCAGAGCTTGTAAACGGTGAGATTTTTAAACTGTATTATACAAGGAGCTTAAAGAAGCTTACGGGAATACAGGTATCGGATACAACATGGACATATACAGATGTCAGGAAATTCTCATTTGACGAACACAAGAAGATAATGATGATCGGAGATGAAGCATATAAGTTTACCAAAGCCATCAGAATATATTCTTTAAACGAAGAAGCTCAGATAATGGATATTAATGAGATGGATACTCTTACTGTCAGGGGAATAGATAAAGAAGTTCTGTCGGTAGTGGTGGATAAAGGACACGGCTATGTGAGGGTTCTGAATGATGCATATTTTGTAGGCGGATGGATTGAGATCGGGCAGGATATAATTAAGCCTGTGACCGAAGACATGCTTATCCCGGTAGGAGAAGGAGATTATCTTATTAAAGTTACCAACAGGGGATATGCCGGGGAGGAAGAGGTCAGAGTATCAAGAGATAAAGAGACAAAGCTTGATCTGTCAAAGATTGAAGTAGAAGAAGTGGCTATCGGGCATGTGCAGTTTAAGATAGATCCGGATTATGCAAGACTGTATATAGATGATGAAATAACGGAATTCGAAGAGAGGGTTCCTCTTGAATTCGGAGTACATTCGATAAGAGTGGAATGTGCCGGTTATAATACAATACACTCAAACATTAAGGTGGGTTCCGATTATGCGGAGATAGATATCACTATGGATGAAGAAAGTGAAGATAAAATCTCGACATCAAGTACTCAAAAGAATGCTTCGATCAGTGATAATAAAACTGTTTCCGGCAATACAGCAGAGAGCTCAACATCCTTTACGGCCAATGGGACAGAAGCTTTATCAGCGACATACCCTGCAACGACATCTTCTTCGGAAGCTGCAGAGACAGGTTCCGGTTCATCATCATCTTCATCATCAACGACGACAACAGCTTCTTCATCGGCTGTTGGTACGGTTATATCAGGCGAAAAGAAAATATATGTGGAGCAACCATCGGGAACAGAAGTATATCTTGACGGGAATTATATAGGTATCGCACCGGCAAGCACAGCCAAGGTAACAGGTTCACATGTTATAACCTTAAGCAGACAGGGCTGTCAGACCAAGAGCTATACGGTTAATATAGCAAATGACGGAAATGATGTGACTTTCAGTTTCTCGGCTCTTATTGAACAGTAATACTTTGCTGTACGGATTTGGAATTAATCTGTTTTCATTGAAACGAAAAGATTAAACCGTTATAATGTTTTAATGATCAGCATATGCCTTAAAAGGACAGAAGTAGCACATGCAATTACCGAAGCAGTATAAAAACAGAAGAAGCAGGATAGTTATGGCGGTATTTTTTATTACCGTCTTTATTGCGTGTGTTCCCCTTATTTCAAAATACTGCATTAACGGACATGATCTGGAATATCATCTGCTTCGGATTGAAAGCCTTAAGGAAGGTATACTGATTGGGAAGCCGTTTCTTAAAGTTAATGTTCTTTTTTTTGGCGGTGCGGGTTATGCAAGCTCTATGTTTTATCCCGATTTCATGCTGTATATACCGGCGTTTCTGCGTGTTATAGGCGTATCGATAAATTCAAGCTACCATATTTTTGTTGCTATATGCATTATACTTTGTTATCTGTCGTCTTATTATTGCGTCAGGGCAATGACAGGCTCTACCTACGGAGCAATGACAGCTGCTGTCATACTTACATTATGTCCTTACCATCTGGACGATATTTATATAAGGAGTGCAGTAGGCGAATATACGGCTTTTATTTTTATACCTGTCATAATCTATTCTTTGTACAATCTTGTTTACGAGGATATGGATAAACCTCAGCTTTTTGTACTTGGATACGCAGGTGTTCTGTTATGCCATACATCTACATTTATAATGTGTACAGTATTCGGCTTAGCGGTAATCCTTATTCATTATAAAAAGGTTATGGGAAACGGGAAGCTTATAATAAAGCTGTTTGCTTCAACGGTTATTACACTTCTTTTAACTGCTTCTTATTGGATTCCAATGTTTGAGCAGTTCATGGATACAGCCTTCTATGTAAGTACACCATGGATGGATCCGAAAGATGAGGCTGTAGCTTTTGCACGTATTTTCGGATTATCATTTCCAACAGTAGGAAGTATGTGTGTGCTTGTGCTGATCCCGAGAGTATTTATGAAAAGAACGCGTACTTTTGTAAGCGAAGTGGATACGGATGCAGCATTTAAACCAAGGGAGATGGCCAAAGAAGGAAGAGCCGCAAGATTGGGAAAAAGCCTGAACGGTGAAGAAACTGTAGACCGTTGCACGATGTATGCGGATATTCTGATAGTGGCCGGATCGTTCTTTACAATATGCGCAAGTGATATACTGCCATGGGGAAGAATAGGGAAGTATTTATCGTTTATACAGTTCCCGTGGAGATTTTTTATAATGGGATCATGTCTGTTTGCTATAGCGGCGGGGCTTATTTACGGCAGGATAACCGGAAGGGATGAGGATGCTTCCGAAATATGGGTGTTTGACAGAGCCGTTGACTCCTCTTTGATAAATACAGGAGCCGTAATCCTGACGGTACTGCTTATAATCTGTGGTTATAATGCATTTGCGGGATATAGTCTTGAACCACAGGGATATTATGATTATTCGGATGATTACTATTCGTATAAACCATATACAGCCAATGTTATCGCAGGTGAATGGCTGCCGGAAGCAGTCACTGACAGGGACAGTCTGCTGACAGACAGTGAAAAGATGATAGCTTCAGATGGGTCAGAGCTTACATTTGGAAGAGAAAAGAATGAAATAGTTGCTGATATCGGCAAAAATTATGAATATGTTGATGTTCCGTTTATATACTATAAAGGTTATAAGGCGGAATTTAGAAATGAAAACGGGGAAAAGTTGAAGCTTAAATTAACAGGTGAAGGTCATAACGGAATGTGCAGAGTATATATGAACGGGAATGACAGAGGTACCCTTACGGTAGTTTATGAGGGTACAGTGCTTATGTGGATATCCATATTAATCAGTATCCTGACTGCAATCATTATTATATGGTTATTTATAAGGAAGGATCGCAGCAGGAAACAGGTTTATGATTTGGATCAAAGAAACGATGATGATGAAGACAAAGGATATTTAAAAAGGGGTGCTGTTGCTGCTTCCGGAAAGGAAGGGCATGAATAAAGGATTGTATATAGGCATAGCTGTCGGAATGATCATGATGTGTACTTTGACAGGTTGCAGAGGATGTCAAAAGGATACGGAAATGCATACTGAGCATCATCAAAATGAAGATAGTATTTCCGTTAGTAACAATATTGCTTCGGAAGACGGCAAGATAATGATAAGTCTGGCAGGATATGAAAAAAACGGAGCAAAGAACGCTTTAATAAATTGTAGCGGGAATAATGAGCGGTTTGTTGTTATAGAAAAAGAAACCGAAAAAGAGGTTCTAAACGGAAAGATACAATTTTACAGTAAGAAAACTTCCGGATCGGAAACATGTGGAGTATGTAATTTCACCTCTCTTGATAAAACAGGAAGCTTTTATATCCGGACCGATAGTGGTATATGTTCAGAAGAGTTTATAATAAAGGAAGGACTGTATAAGGATATTCTTAAAGAAAAAACAGCGTATTCCAAAGAAAATATCATAAAAAAGGAAGATATAAATAAGGATAACATAGAGAACTGCTTTCTTAGTATAACAGATGCAGTCCTTGCAGAGGAGTTTTTTGGAGAGAATACGGAAAAGAACGGCAAGGATATAAACAGAGAGATTCCCGAACGAATCAAAAACGTAAAAATACAGACAGATGCGCTTAAGGAACTCATCAATGAACGCGGTGTGCTGGATACAGGAATAAGGGCAGATAATGATACTTATTATCAGTTTTCGGCAGTGATGTCATTATTTGCATATGAGTATGGATCGTATGATAAAAAAGAGGCTGATGTATATGCAAAGGTGGCAGAGGCCTCTTACAGTCATGCAGAAGAGTATTACGAAAAGACTTCGGCTGCAAAGAAAAAAGAAGTGGATGATAAGCGCTTTTGGGCAGCCGCACAGCTGTATAAGCTTAAGGGAGGGAAGAATTATAAGGAAACGGCAGAGAGCTACGCCGAGAATCCTCCGATCGGGTTTAGCGAAGAAAGATGCGGTTACCTCGGAACAATAGCATATCTTACCTGTTATAATAAGATAGATCTCAATATAGGGGAGATGTTTATAACGGCACTTATGAAGGATATAAACGGAGTAATTAAAGAGGAGTCGGTAAATGCTTTTATGACATCTCAGGAAGACGATTACAGGGAAGAGAGTGTAAGTGAGGCTTTCGAGACAGCAAGACTTATGGTGTTGGGTAATTATATTACAAAGAATATTTACTATGTTGAGACAGCAGAAAGCTATGTAGATTATTTGTTTGGAATGAACATGTTGGGTAAAGACTGTGCATATAATCCTTCTTCGGATTATTATACCGAGCCCATGTCATTTATACTTGCGGGACTTATCGAAAGCTATATATATGAAGACAGACAGCCGGAAGCTATGAACAGGTAAAGTTCCAGACAGGAAACCCGGACGAACTTGTATAGGTTATGAGAGGAGAATAGGATGTTAATACAGGAGACGGAGTGGTTTAAGGGATTCGTCAGGATGGCAGACGACGGATATGGTATGGGCTGGCATGAGTGTAACGGAGGAAATCTTTCCTACAGAATAAGAGAAGAAGAAGCCGAAGTTGTAAAAGAAAGCTTTAAAAACAGGGAATGGAAGGATATAGGGACCAATGTTCCCGGTCTTTGCGGTGAGTTTTTTCTTATTACAGGATCCGGAAAATTCTTCAGAAATATAAGTCTAATGCCGGAAGATACACTGGGTATCATTGAGGTTGACAGTACAGGAAGCAGATACAGGCTTGTATGGGGATATGTAAACGGTGCCGTACCTACCTCTGAGCTTATAACACATCTTATGAACCATCAGGTGAAGAAAAGGGTAACAGAAGGAAGGAGCAGAGTGATCTATCATGCGCACCCATCTGATATAATAGCTCTTTCATTTATCCTTCCGCTTGAGGATGAAGTATTTACAAGGGAGCTGTGGGGGATAATGACTGAATGTCCGATAGTATTTCCAAAAGGGATTGGGGTGGTTCCATGGCTTGTACCCGGGAGTGTCGAGCTTGGAAAAGCAACAGCAAAGCTTATGGAAAAATATGATGCGGCAGTATGGGCACATCACGGAATGTTTGCAACCGGAGAAGATTTCGACCATACCTTCGGTCTTATGCATACCATAGAGAAATCGGCTGGAATACTGATAAGACAAATGTCTGCCGGAAGGGAGAAGCTGTCATGTATTACAGCAGATCAGTTCAGAAGCCTTGCTGACAGATACGGGATATCGTTAGATGAGAGATTTTTACAATAGGAATCGAGGAATCTGCATGAACAGATACTGAAAGATCGGGCGGAGTTTTACATATTTATATGATAAACGCAGAACAGGTATAACAGATAATGAATATTGAAGTAGACGGATATAATATAAGCTATAAAATCACCGGACCGGATGATATATCTTCAGGGGATGTACCTGCAGTAATTATGCTGCAAGGCTGGGGTACCGATCTCGGAGTATATGATTCGGTGGCAAATGCAATCAATGATAAATACAGGTTTATTCAGTTCGACCTGCCCGGATTCGGAAGTTCGGATGAACCGAGGGAAGCCTGGAATGTGGATGCCTATGCCGATTTCTTTTGTAAGTTCACGGAAGCACTTGGCATTAAGGAAGCAACTTTGATCGGTCATTCCTATGGCGGCAGGATAATAATAAAGCTTGCCGCAAGAGAGAGTATCCCATTCAGGATCAAAAATATAGTCTTAATAGACAGTGCCGGAATAATGCCGAAAAGAAGCTTTAAACAGAAGTTTAATATCCGTAAGTATAAGCTTATAAAAAAGATAGTAAGTGTTAAGCTTATATATGCGCTGTTTCCCGAACTGATTGATGACTGGAGAAACTCACAGGGTTCGGCTGACTACAGAAATGCTTCTCCGATGATGCGGCAATGTATGGTAATGGCTGTAAATGAAGATCTTACAGAGCTTCTCCCTTGTATCAAACAGGATACACTGCTCATTTGGGGAGATAAGGATACGGCGACTCCTATAAGTGACGGAAAGCTTATGGATGAAAGGATCCCCAATTCGGGATTATGTATCTTAGAGGGATGCGGACATTTTTCATTTCTTGAAAAACCGGCTCAGTTTAAAGGTATAATGCGCAGCTACTTTGAGTGCTGATGAAGGTATCCCCGGCATACTGTGCCGCGTCTATGTAATTAATAAAGAACAATAATAAAAATTTAGGTAAATCTATGTTAGTAAGAACTATAATCGCGATAATATTATTTATTCCCGCTTTCTATCTGGCCATGCGGTATAACATGCATATGTTCCAGTTAAACGGCTATAAGAACGGAGAGCATCTTAACAGGCTTAAGGGGAACTTAAGACGTCAGTGGCTGCTTATCTTTACCTTTTGTCTGGGTTTTGTAAGGCTGTTTCTATCGTGGCTTTTACTGGATATACTTATATATCTGACATTTCTTCTTGTTATTCTTGTATATAATGCAATGAAGAGGCTCAATACCAAGAAAAAGCTGGTATACACGGCAAGGGTTAAGAGGATGATTGCAACGATCTTCACAGTAATTGCCATTATCATAGCGCTGGCAGTGATCTTCCCTGACCTTAGCTGTCTTACGGGAATACTTGCAATGCTTGTCGGGATTCAGCTTATCATGAACGTGGCGGCTAATTGCATAAACCACCCTGTGGAATGGAGCGTCAAGCAGTATTATATCAATGATGCAAAGCGAATGCTCAGGGAATCAGGGGATCTTACAATTATCGGAGTAACCGGAAGCTATGGAAAGACAAGCGTTAAGTTCTACTTACAGACCCTGCTTAAGGACAGCTTTAATGTATTGGTTACGCCCGAGAGCTATAACACGCCGATGGGCGTTGTCAAGACAGTAAGAGAATCTCTTAAGTCAACACATGAGATATTTATTTGTGAAATGGGTGCAAGACATGTAGGAGATATAAAGGAATTATGTGATATTGTTCATCCACACCACGGACTGATCACTTCAATAGGTCCTCAGCATCTTGAAACCTTTTTTAATATGGACAATATCAAAAACACCAAATTCGAGCTTGCGGATGCTCTCCCAAAAGACGGGATGCTGTTTCTTAACGGGGATAATGAGTATATAAATGAAAAGGCAGCAGGCTATAAGAATGTAGTCTTTTACAGAACAGAATCCGGGGATACCGTAATAAAGAATAATGGATATATCGCAGGCAATATCAGGGTATCTCAGATGGGAACGGACTTTACCGTTACCGCACCCGACGGAAGCAGCGAAAGCTTCCAGATGAGACTCATAGGAGCTCATAACGTTATAAATGTAGCAGGTGCCATAGCAGTAGCTAACAGGTTAGGTGTTCCGCTTTCCAAATTAAAGATTCCGGTCAGACGGCTTCAGAGTGTTGAACACAGGATGCAGCTTAGAGAACATGGACTGGTTACGATAATTGATGATGCTTACAATTCCAATCCCGTCGGTTCAAAAGCTGCTGTTGAAACACTTAAGCTCTTCGACGGGATAAGGATACTGGTGACACCGGGAATGGTGGAGCTTGGAGATAAGGAAGAGGAGTATAATTATAAATTCGGAACCTATGCGGCAAAGTGCTGTGACTATATCCTGCTTGTCGGAAAAAACAGGACAAAACCGATATATGAAGGGGTATTAAGCGAAGGTTTTCCCAAGGATAAGCTAAAGGCGTTTGATAGCCTTGAGGATGCACTTGCCTGTGCGTATGAGATAAAGGGACAGGGGCATAAGTATATCCTTTTGGAAAATGATCTGCCGGATAATTACCGCTGATTTTAGAACTGTTTAAAATGGAAATAAAACCGATAGCACATATACATACGGATTTTCCCCAGAAGTTCGGACTGCCGAGACAGAGCGGACTAATTGAGGCACTTACCGGTTATATTGAATTTGAGAAAGAATACAGAGATCCGGAGGCAGTAAGAGGCATTGAGGGTTATGATTATCTGTGGCTTCTGTGGGGCTTTGAGGTTAAAGAGGATGACGGGTTCAGACCGACGGTCCGTCCGCCCCGCCTTGGCGGTAATGAGAGGATGGGTGTATTTGCTACAAGATCTCCGTTTCGTCCGAACCATATAGGTCTCTCCTCCGTTAAGCTTACGGGAGTGGAACTGACAGGGGAGGCAGGTCCTGTTCTTTATGTTTCAGGGATCGATATGAGGGATAATACACCGATATACGATATTAAGCCGTATCTGAGCTATACAGACTCGCATGAGGGGGCAAGGAGCGGATTTACGGATGGGTTATTGCCTCATGTGCTAAAGGTTGATTTCCCTGAGGAAATGCTTAAGCTTATTCCAGAGGAAAAGAGGCAGGGAGCAGTTTCCGTACTAAGCAGTGACATAAGGCCTTCATATCATGGCAGCAGGCAGGAAGAGGGAGAATACGGTCTAAGCTATTCGGGCTTTAATATCCGTTTTACGGTAGACGGAGAGAAACTGAGAGTTACAGAAGTGACAGAGTCGGAGAGATAAATTTCCTGACCCGGGAACCGGTGTAGGATACAGATATTTCGACATAGAAATACTTATATTTTCCAAAAATCATCTCACATAAGATTAATGTAAAATATACTTGACATATCTCTATTGAGGAGTTATTATTGTCTCATAAAGGGAATGACGTCACCCTTTTGATACGATGATAATTTTTTAATGGAGATTTTGTTTATTAAAGGCATATTTAAGGAGAGAAATCATGAACGCAAAAGGAGCAGGATTTATATTTGGCATAATGGTCGGGGCTATTTTAGTGCTGGTACTGTTAAAGATGGCCAATAAGGACGGAAGGATCAAAACAGAATATGATGAGAGACAGGAGAAAATAAGAGGCAGGGCATATAAATGTGCTTTCTACACAATGGTCTATTATCAGGTTATATTGGTATGTTTATCATTTGCGGAAATCACACTGCCGATAGACAGTTATATTATGGAATTCTTCGGTATAATTTTAGGATGTACCGTACTTGGCGGGTACTGTGTATGGCATGATGTTTACTGGGGACTTAATAATGACCACAGACGATACTATATTGTGTTCGGAGTATGTCTGTTTCTTAACCTGATCCCTGTCATAGTTCCGGCTATTAGAGGCGAATATACGAAAAACGGTTTAAGCGATGCCCCAATGCTGAATATCATGGTAATGTTTATGATGATTGTATTGCTGGCTGAGCTAGGTATCAAACATCTGATCGATAAGAAGACAGAGAACGGGGAGGACTGATCTATGAAGAATTTAAGACTTAAAGCAGCCAGAGCCGGCATGGATCTGTCTCAGGAAGATCTGGCCAGGCTGTGTGGTGTATCCAGGCAGACAATAAGTGCCATAGAGAAGGGCGACTATAATCCGACAATTAATCTGTGCATAGCAATATGCAAGGTCCTTAACAAAACCCTTGATGAACTGTTCTGGGAGTGAAGGGGCACTACTTTTTTGGTAAGTGGGATGCGAT
>JAILNV010000082.1 GCA_024691125.1 Lachnospiraceae bacterium
CTCGGCTTCGGTACCATGAACGGTAAGGACGGTAAGCCGTTTAAGACCCGTGAGGGTGGAGTAATGCGTCTTGAAACCCTGCTTAAGGATATCAACGAGGAGATGTTTAAGAAGATAAGGGACAATCACGAGGTTGATGAAGACGAAGCGAGAGAGACCGCATCCATGGTTGCTCTTGCGGCTGTTAAGTACGGAGATCTTTCGAATCAGGCGACCAAGGATTATATCTTTGATATTGACAAGTTCACCTCATTTGAAGGCAATACGGGACCTTACATCCTTTATACCATAGTAAGGATCAAGTCGATCCTTAACAAGTACAAAGAAGCGGGCAACAGCATCGACGGTGTAAAACTCAATACAGAGGTCAACCCGACGGAAAAGGCGCTTATGCTTGAACTTGTAAGATTTAACCAGGTAGTGGCATCGGCATACAGCGAGCTGGCTCCCCATAAGATATGTGCCTATATTTATGATACTGCCAATGCCTTCAACAGCTTCTACCATGAGAACAGGATACTGAATGAAGAGGATAAGGACAGGCAGAAAGGATGGATAGCACTGCTTAAGCTTACAAAGGAGCTTCTTGAGACGGGCATAGACCTGCTGGGCTTTGAGGCCCCCGAGAAGATGTAGGGAGGCAGTACGGAGATGGGAAAAAATGATGAAATAAAACATGCTCAAAGGGTTGAACGCAGGCTGGTGCATAAGGGCTCGATCCTTGAATTCTATTCCGATACGATGAAGCTTCCCGACGGAAGAACGGAATATTTTGATTTCATAAAGCACAAGGGAGCGGCAGCTGTGATACCGGTACTGGATGACGGAAGGATACTGATGGTACGACAGCACAGGAATGCACTTGACCGGTATACGTTGGAAATACCGGCAGGAGCAAGGGATTACCCGGATGAACCGACGCACGAATGCGCGTGGCGGGAGCTGGAAGAGGAGACCGGATATTATGCGGAGAAGGAAGATGTAAGCTTTCTGCTGACGATGTATTCCACGGTGGCCTTCTGCAATGAGCAGATAGATATTTACGTTGCGAGGAATCTTAAGAAGACACAGCAGCATCTGGATGATGATGAGTATATAGACGTATGCGCTTACACACCGGATGAGCTTGCGCAGATGATATTCGAAGGAAAGATAGTGGACGGCAAAACAATAGCCGGGATTATGAGTTATATAAAAAGGTGTCAGCCGTGCTGACACCTTTTTATATTTTTATTTGGATGATACTATTCTTCAGTGAATGGTATCATCTATTTTGTTTGCTATATTACCCGCAACATCTTCAACCTTATCCGAAAAGCTGTTTAATGCTCCGTCAAATTCGGAAGCCACATTTTCAACTGAGTTGATAACGCTTCCCGCCGTACCGTTGTACAGATCCGTACCGTCGCCGCCTTCCTTGATCCTGTGATAGAAGTTGGTTATTGTAAGCTGCATGTAAGGAGCAACATACAGTGAAGCAATACCTAATGTAAAAATGCAGAGCAGACCCCAGAGAATGAATGAGAGCTGAAGAATGAAGAGATCCATCTTACGTCCCTGCATCATTTCCTTGCTGGCCTTTATACACTCCATCGGGCTCATGTCGGGATTCTCGGCCAGAATGTACAGAGCCTGTGAATACGCGAGCCCCATGATGATTCCGGGAATTATGAACAGAAGGCTCCACAGAAATGTGAATAATCCGACAAGAAGCACTGTTCCTATTGTGTTGCCAAGATTGTTCTTAAATGGCTCGAAAAGAGTATCTACCTTGGGTTCATCTCCGTATGTAACATTAAGACAGGTCTTTATCCAGCCCATTGAAAGTACGGGGCTGAGTACGAGGCTTACTGCCAGTGAACCAAAAGGTATGAATGCGCTGACCCCTCCTGCAAGGCCACTGATGGCGATAAAGACTACATAAACCAGGATCATGCCGCCAAGTTTCCCCTGCATTTGTTCCTTTGCCTGCTCTTTAAGCTCGGCTCTTGTAAAATCCATATTTTTTCCTCCCTACTTTGTTATTAAAGTCAAAATACTCTTCGCAAGTATATCATAAAAGGGTAAATAATCAAAGGATTTGTGCAGGAAAAGTCAAAACTAAAATACATTTAAGAAACAGAAGGATACATAAAGGATCGCACCCTTACACATTATGTAAACCAAGATGGCTGATTAACATAATCAGTTGCATTTTTTTTATACATAAATTTACAAGATATTGTTGCCTTGAATTTGAATGAAACAATATCTTGCGTTAGGTGGAAGAAATTGCCTCAAAGCCCGATTTTTCGGGGAAAAATACGATTGCTTTTCTTGGAAAATCTTATTATAATAGTTCTTGTCTGGAACATGGATCCCAGCTTTTTTTATGGGAAGAAGGGTATTTTTTATTCTATGGAGCAAGCGTTAAGCGATTTCATAACATATTTACATAATGTCAAGAAAGCATCCGATAATACAATACAGTCTTACAACCGCGACCTTAAGAAGCTGATCGCTTATCTGAGCGAAAAGGGGATTAATGAGCCGGATGAGGTGAGCGGGAAAGCGGTTAAGGAATATATTGATGATATGCTTGAGGGAGGAGCGAAGCCCTCATCTGTATCAAGAAGTATAGCTTCGATCAAGGCTTTTTTCCATTATCTGCTCTCTCAGGACAGGGTCACACAGGATCCTTCGGCACTTCTGAAGGCTCCGAAGATTGAAAAGAAGCTTCCTGAGATACTTACAACAGAGGAAGTTGTAAAGCTTTTGGAGCAGCCAAGAGGAGATACGCCAAAGGATATAAGAGATAAGGCAATGCTTGAACTGCTTTACGCTACCGGAATAAGAGTAAGCGAGCTTATAAACCTGGAAATAGACGATGTAAACCTTAAGATGAGTTATCTCCTGTGTTCGGAAGGAAATAAAGAAAGGGTGATACCCTTCGGAAATGCGGCCAAGGATGCACTTACCAGGTATCTTAAGTCAGGAAGAGAAGCGATGGTAAGCGACAGGTCCTCAAAGCTCCTTTTTTCCAACTGCTCGGGTCAGCATATGAGCAGACAGGGGTTTTGGAAGCTTATAAAGCATTATGCCAAACAGGCCGGGATAGCGGCTGATATAACACCGCATACACTCAGACATTCTTTTGCGGCACATCTTGTTGAAAACGGAGCAGACTTAAGGTCTGTGCAGGAGATGCTTGGACATTCGGATATTTCAACAACGCAGATATATGCGGCGATGAATCATAGCCATATACGTGAGGTATATAACAGGGCTCATCCGAGAGGATGAGCCTCTTTTGGTTTTTTGTGAACAGGAGAAGAACCGCATGAAGATGATCTTACCTGCCAATTGGGATAAACCAAGTGAAGGAAATGATCTGTTATGTAAGAAATTTGAGAGGCATACCTTCAGAAATGGGGAGAAAACACTTCCTTACCGTTTGTTCATACCCGGCAGGGCAGTCCGGTCGGCGTGCGCAGAGAGAACGGAGAAATATCCCCTTCTTCTGTATCTGCATGGGGCCGATGCGGCGGGGGATGATAATGAAATTCATCTTTCGATGCATGATATTGGAACTTATCCTGCAGGAGATGAAATGCAGTCCAAGCATCCGTGTTATATCCTTGCGCCTCAGTACGGAGAGATGAAGCACTGGGCCATGCCTGAAATAAGAGAACCGTTATGGGAGCTTCTTACCGAGGTAATAGAAGGTCGTGAGGACATTGACAGACAGCGGATTTATGTATATGGATACAGTGCCGGTGGAGTGGGGCTTCTTAAACTGTTAAAGGAGGCTCCCGGCATTTTCGCCGCAGCTGTCTCAATATGCGGTGCCACCGGACTGACGGATATAGACAGGCTTCTTATTACCCCGTTATGGATGGTACATGCGGCGGATGATGCCATAGTGAAGGCTTCATACAGAACAGACAGGATACATGAGCCTGCCAATCTCGGTTCGGCCGATATTTACGATCATTTTGCGAAGTCACAGGGAGCGGAAGCCGATAAATACGGAGCGGACGGAAAAGATATATCCACGTACAGGATAAAGAAATATGCCGGAGAAAAGGCCGACTTAAGATATACAGAATATGCAGCCGGATATATGTCTGAAAGGATCGGGGTTAACCCGCACTGTTCCTGGGTAATGATATCAGATGAAAAAAGCAGGGAAATATGGGAGTGGATGTTTTTAAAACGCAGAAAAGATGATATTATATAAAGTGTTTGATCAGGGGTTGACGGAGGTGTAATCATGCAGGGCATGATCACATATTTGAGGGAATTACAACTGAATCTAATGCTTATACTCAGTGGTATATGTATTATGCAGGCGGTATTTGTTTATGTGACAAAGATCCTTTCGAAAAGCCGCAAGAGGGCTCTCATTATTCTGGAGCTTTCTTCTGCGATGCTGCTTTTTTTTGACAGATATGCTTATATTTATCGCGGAAATACCTCTGAGCTCGGGTATTACATGGTACGGATATCCAACTTTTTTGTGTATTTTTTTACATTGGCTGTCATTTACGGATTTAACATGTATATGAAGGATCTGTATGTATATGAAGCTGATATGAAGAAACTTCCGGGAAGATTTAAGCTGTGCGATATCTGTTCGGTCATCGGTGTGATACTTATTTTCGTTTCGCAGTTTACGGATCTGTATTACACCTTTGATTCCACCAATCATTATCAGAGAACCGGCGGGTTCTTTATCAGCTTCATTATTCCTCTGTTTATTCTTGCGATCGATCTCTCCATAATAATACAGTATTCAAAAGGACTGAGGATAAGGCTGAGGTGGTCGCTTTTCCTGTTTGCACTGGTTCCGTTCCTTATATCGCTGCTTCAGGTATTCGCATACGGCTTTTCCCTTATAAACATTACTCTTGCAGTATTTACCATACTTTTGTATATACTTGCATTTATCGATCTTAATGATACTGCAGATAAAGCCAACAGGATGGAGCTTGACCTTCTCAGAGAGGAACAGAAGCATACAAAGCTTCTCTTTGAACAGACGGCTCAGGCACTGGCATCGGCAATTGATGCCAAGGATAAATATACCCACGGTCATTCCACACGTGTTGCGGAGTATTCGGAGAAGATAGCAAGGGCAGCAGGCTGGGATGATGAAATGTGTGAGGAGGTGTATTACTCCGCGCTGCTTCATGATGTTGGAAAGATAGGAATTCCGGATCATATAATTAACAAAGAAGGTAAACTCACGGATGAGGAATTCGCAGTAATAAAGACACATCCGACAATAGGGAACCAGATACTTTCGAGTATAGTACGCTCGCCTTATCTGAGTATCGGAGCACATTTCCATCATGAGAGGTATGACGGACACGGATACCCGGATCATCTGAAGGGAGAAGACATTCCGGCGATAGCAAGGATAATAGCCGTGGCGGATGCCTATGATGCGATGACCTCAAAGAGGAGTTACAGGGATCCTATCCCGCAGGATAAGGTGCGTGAGGAATTCGTTAAGGGTATGGACAGTCAGTTTGATCCGGAATTTGCCAAGATAATGCTTCATCTTATAGATCTTGATACTGAATATGAGATGAAGGAGAAGGAAGAGATAAAGGAGTTCGGAGGCAGAAACAGCGTAGAATACGAGGAATACAGATCAGAGATATCCGAAGGTATTCTTGTTAATCCCCATATTACGAAAATTTACATGAGGAGTAAAATCAGGGATGGTCATGAGGATGCTGTATATGTACCGTCTATTGTACTGTTCGATTCTCTGGACGGGCGTGTTTATTATGATGATAACAAGAAAAAGGATCTTCTCTATTATGAATATGCTGAGATCAGGTTTGACGGAAAGTATGTATGCCGTGGTGCAAGGAAGATAGAGGCAACGGTCGAAAAGCACAGGGATTTTTCGGAAAAAGACTGGATAAGGGCACATAAGGAAGGCGTATTTTACGATATAGAGGGGGTAAGGAAGAAGGATCATGCCTTAATAAGGATAAAGAGTCATTTGCAGACACTGGAGTTTATTATTGCGCTGCCTGACAGCGCCAGATTCGCCTACATCGGACTGACCGGAGAGTACTGTGAGATAGACAGGGTGGAGATAAATAAGGAGAAAGAGGAGATCCCTGACGGTTACATAAGAAGGATAGCAGAAGAGGTAACGTACATAAACGGTCCGGAAGGCGATATACCAAATGTGCAGATAGACGGCTGGAGATCGATGGCCAGTGAAGGCATAGAAGTATCCGATGATATGGATGTAACCTTCCACTCAATGAGTCTGCCTACGGCAAGACTGGTATGGCACTGTCCGTATATCAGCATATACTATTCCGATGACGGAAAGATCAACGGTCCGGGCTTCAGGGAGTTTGTACTTATCAGGCCGGATGGTGAGAACTGGGAATCGGATGATAAAGTCAAAATCCGGATAATGGTCAATATGGATAATGATTTTGGCGGATGGGATGAGTGGAAGCAGAAGAACAAAGAAGGACTTGATTATACTTTTTCGCTTAAAAGGGAAGGAAATAAGATCAAGGTAAGTACGGTAAACCTCGGGCTTCAGGTAGTCAGCGTAACAGAGATAATGGATGACACGGTGGATAAGCTATATCTTGCCTTGACAGGCGATCAGGTGGCTCTGACAGATATAAGGGTTCACAGAAAATGATATACATGGATAATGCGGCAACGACAAAGCTGAGTGCTGAAGCATTGGAGGCCA
>JAILNV010000110.1 GCA_024691125.1 Lachnospiraceae bacterium
CTTAACAAGATATGTGTGGTTAGCGTAAGCACGTGCTCCCTTGGATACCTGAAGGATAACGGGGCTCTTAAGCTCGCCTGCTGCCTCTGTGATACCCTGAACGATCTCCATGTTGTTAACGTTGAAAGCACCGATAGCATAACCGCCGTCGTAAGCCTTCTTAAACATCTCGGTAGTAGTAACTAATGCCATTTGTTTCACCCTTTCTTTATATATGATTTGTTATAAATAATACCACCAAAAACAGCTTTATACAAGAAACTTAGATTATTTCTTGTTTTCGTTATAGGTCCTCTTGGCCTCATCAAATCCTGCCTTTGCTCCTGCAAGACCTGCCTTTGCTACCTCTTTGCCGACCTTTGCCACCTCAACGGAAGCCTCAACAACAGCCTTGGTCACTTCCTTGGCTACCTCTACTGCCTTGTCAGTGAACTCCTTGGCTCCGTCCTTGGCATCATTAACCTTCTCCTTGAACTTATCGCCACAGTCGCTCTCGTCCTTTGCGGCCTTCTGTGCGATCGCTGCCTGAGCAGCTGCAAGCCTTGCGATGGGAACACGGAACGGTGAGCAGCTTACATAGTCAAGTCCGATCTTATTGCAGAATTCAATGGATGTCGGATCGCCGCCATGCTCACCGCAGATACCTACATGAAGTGCCGGGTTAACGGGCTTGCCGAGCTTAATGGTCATCTCCATGAGCTTGCCGACACCTGTCTGATCCAGCCTTGCGAACGGATCGTTCTCGAAGATCTTCCTGTCGTAATATGCCTCAAGGAACTTGCCCGAATCATCTCTGGAGAAGCCGAAGGTCATCTGGGTAAGGTCGTTGGTACCGAAGCAGAAGAAGTCAGCCTCAGCTGCTATCTCATCGGCCGTGAGACATGCTCTCGGGATCTCGATCATCGTTCCCACTTCATAATTGATCGAAACGCCTGCTGCCTTGATCTCTTCATCCGCTGTCTCGACAACGATCTTCTTAACCATCTTGAATTCCTTAAGATCACTTACGAGCGGGATCATGATCTCAGGCTTTAAGTTCCAGTCGGGATGAGCACCAGCTACCTTTATCGCTGCCCTGATAACAGCCTTGGTCTGCATCTTAGCGATCTCGGGATATGTAACTGCCAGACGGCATCCTCTGTGGCCCATCATAGGATTGAACTCATGGAGTGACTGGATATATTCCTTGATCTTCTCAACACTCTTGCCTGTGTTATCTGCAAGCTTCTGAATATCTGCTTCCTCTGTGGGAAGGAACTCATGCAGAGGCGGATCAAGGAATCTGATGGTTACCGGACATCCCTCAAGTGCCTCATATAACTGTTCGAAATCACCCTGCTGATAAGGAAGGATCTTCTCAAGAGCCTTCTCTCTCTCTTCAACCGTATCCGAGCAGATCATCTGACGGAATGCCTCGATCCTTGTCTCTTCGAAGAACATATGCTCTGTACGGCACAGACCGATACCTTCTGCGCCAAGCTCACGTGCCTTCTTTGCATCTGTCGGAGTGTCGGCATTGGTACGTACCTTAAGCGTACGATACTTGTCAGCCCATGCCATTACTCTTCCGAACTCGCCTGCTATCTGAGCGTCAACAGTAGGGATGATACCCTTGTAGATATTACCTGTGGTACCGTCGATACTTATCTCGGAGCCTTCCGTGAAGGTCTCTCCTGCAAGAGTGAACTTCTTGTTGGCTTCATCCATTGCGATATCGCCGCAGCCGGATACACAGCACTCTCCCATACCTCTTGCAACAACAGCTGCATGGCTGGTCATACCGCCGCGAACCGTAAGAATACCCTGTGCAGCCTTCATACCTGTGATGTCCTCAGGTGATGTCTCAAGACGTACAAGAACAACCTTCTCACCCTTCTTAGCCCATTCAACGGCATCATCTGCTGTGAATACGACTTTACCGCAGGCAGCACCCGGTGAAGCGCCGAGGCCCTTGCCGATAGGTGTTGCTGCCTTAAGAGCAGCTGCGTCAAACTGCGGATGGAGCAGAGTATCAAGGTTACGGGGCTCGATCATTGCAACAGCCTCTTCCTCTGTCCTCATTCCGTCATCTACAAGATCACAGGCTATCTTAAGAGCTGCCTGTGCAGTTCTCTTACCGTTACGTGTCTGAAGCATATAGAGCTTATTATGCTCAACCGTGAACTCCATATCCTGCATGTCACGGTAGTGGCTCTCAAGCTTATGGCAGACATCCTTGAACTGTGTAAACGCCTCGGGGAACTTCTCTTCCATCTCGGCTATCTTCATGGGAGTACGAACGCCTGCTACAACGTCCTCACCCTGTGCATTGGTAAGGAACTCACCGAAGAGGCCCTTGTTTCCTGTTGCGGGATCGCGGGTAAATGCAACACCTGTTCCGCAGTCATCACCCATGTTACCGAATGCCATGGACTGTACGTTTACGGCTGTTCCCCATGAATAAGGGATGTCATTATCACGTCTGTATACGTTGGCTCTGGGATTATCCCATGAACGGAACACAGCCTTGATGGCACCGTAGAGCTGCTCCTTGGGATCATCCGGGAAATCACTGCCTATCTTTTCCTTATATTCAGCTTTGAACTGGTTAGCCAGCTCCTTAAGGTCGTCAGCGCCAAGCTCTACATCCTGCTTAACACCCTTCTCTTCCTTCATCTTATCAATGAGCTGCTCGAAGTACTTCTTTCCCACTTCCATAACAACATCCGAATACATCTGGATGAAGCGTCTGTAGCAGTCCCATGCCCAGCGGGGATTGTTTGATTTCTCAGCTATTACATTAACAACGTCTTCATTAAGACCCAAGTTGAGGATAGTATCCATCATACCGGGCATCGAAGCTCTGGCACCTGATCTTACGGATACAAGAAGCGGATTCTCAAGATCACCGAACTTCTTGCCTGTGATTTCCTCCATCTTAAGGATATACTCATCGATCTGAGCACGGATCTCGTCGTTGATCTCTCTTCCGTCCTCATAGTACTGAGTACATGCCTCCGTTGTGATAGTGAAGCCCTGCGGCACCGGAAGACCGAGATTGGTCATCTCAGCGAGATTGGCGCCCTTTCCTCCCAACAGATTCCTCATGTCAGCGCTTCCTTCACTGAACAAATATACCCATTTCCTGCTCATACTATTCCTCCTTTATTTAGGTTATATAATAACTGTTCTGTATGACAGCTGATGATAACGCATCAAAAACAGATATCATACGGGGCAGTTACATTTCTGATTTTCTGTGATAATCAGCATAAACTTAGAATACCATATTTTGCATAGGCTCTCAACTTATTTTCACAACAATTTTGTATAAAATGCATATGTATGATCAACGGGCAAAGCATGCCGGATATATCTCTTGTCATCCGTGCACATCCAGAAACTGCGCCTGTCCGTGCAGGTTAAGCTCCACCGAATCTGCCGGCACAAAAATACAGTCCCCCTTGTAGAAATCCATACTCTCATTCTCATAACTGATCGTTCCGCAGCCGTTCACGCACAGAAGGACCTTATAGCTCATACTGTCAGCCCGGTAGGTTACCCTCTGGCGCCGTTCGGTATTGATAAGCATCCTGTATACCTCAAAATATCTGCATCTGCACAGAAGCTCGGATGCTTCACCCTGCCTGTATTTAAGGACACGCAGCGGCTGTCTTGGTTCTGAAACCGACTTAAGCTTAGCCACCTTGAGTGATTTCTCTATATGGAGCTCCCTCTTATTGCCCTTCCTGTCCGTTCTGTCATAGTCGTACAGGCGGTATGTGAGATTGGAATTCTCCTGTATTTCAGCTACAAGGATCCCTGCACCCAGGGCATGTATGGTTCCTGCCTCTACAAAGAATACATCATCCTTTTTCACGGGTACCGTCTGAAGGTATCTGTGAAGAGTGCCGTTATTTATTGCCTGCCTCATTCCATCCACGGTCATATCACGGTTAAGTCCGTATATGAGCCTTGCATCCTTAGCTGCATCAAGAACGTACCACATTTCTGTCTTGCCTCGTTGTCCGTTCTCGTATTCTCTGGCATATTCATCATCAGGATGAACCTGTACCGACAGATCCTTATCCGCATCTATGAACTTAATAAGGATCGGAAGTTCCGCTCCTGCCTCATCTTGCGGAAATGACGCATCCGGCTCATTGGCCATTTTCCCGTCTTCTCTGTCTGTCTTCCCGGATATACAGGATCCGTTCATCCTGCTTCTTACTTTAACGTGTGTCCCAAGATATTCAGGATGCTCCTTAAGCACGTCGCTTAACTTCATCCCGTCATACTCACCGCCCGCAATGAAGCTGGGACCGTCGGGATGAGTAGAGCACTCCCAGGTCTCAGCCAGTGGAAACATATCTATATTCTTTTCAAACTCGTCATTCAGTCTCCGGCCTCCCCACAGATAATCCTTGCCTGTAGGCCGGAGCATCATCGGTCTGTTTCCCATATATCAATACTCCAGACGGTACTTCTGCTTATCGTTTACATTGATCTCACGCCCCAGCTGAACCTCAATAAGCTTAAGTTCTGTGGTAGCGATAACCGTATGCCGGCATCCCGCACTCATGGTTATAACATCACCGGAGCTTACCTTCTGCTCCATTCCGTCAACAATCGTTCTTCCCTCGCCGGACAGCACGACCCATACCTCGTCCCTGTTCCTGTGGCTGTGATAGTTCATGGAATTGCCTTCATTCAGAGTAACTTTTATCGTCATCGACTCAGGCTCAACGTCCATCACCTTATAGCTGCCCCATGATTTCTCCGCGAACATTATCTGCTGCTCGAGTCCGTCAACGAAGGAGCTGATACGCCTGCTTGAATCCTTATCGGAAACAAGGATACCATCGGGAGATGCCGATATGATAACATCATGAAGACCCATTGCAAGCACAGGGACATCCATCTCGTTTACGATGTGGACGCTGCTGCATTCACGGTCAAGTATACCCTTGCCAATGACCTTCTCACCCATTGCCTGTGTCAGGGAATTCCAGGTACCAAGATCCTGCCATTTACCGCTGAACCTCTTAACCTGGATCCTCTTCTCCTTCTCGACCACGGCATAGTCAAAGGAAATCTTTTCAAGTGATCCGTACTGTTCGAGCAGGTCAGAATAATCCGTAAAATCAATCCGCTCGTGCGCCTTCTTTAATACATAACCAAGCTTATATGCAAACACGCCTCCGTTCCAGAGTGCGCCCTTGCTTATATATTCTTCTGCTTCTCCGGCACCCGGCTTCTCCTTAAATGTCTTGACATACGAAACATCATCCTGAGTCTCCGGAATGATATATCCGTATCTCTCAGACGGCCTGTCAGGCTCCACGCCAAGAAGCACCAGATCCGAATCACCCTTGGCTGCAAGCTCGCTAAGCTCATATATCGTCCGGAAATAATCTTCTTCTACATAGGGATCTACAGGGCAGATAACCACAGGCTCATCCTCAGGCACACCCTCCACATCGGCAAGATATGCTCCGGCAAGTACAATAGCCGGGAAGGTATCCTTCCTGAAGGGTTCCACCGAAACACCGACCTCATCTCCGAGCTGATTCCTTATTGCGGAAACCTGAGTCTTTGACGTAGCTATCGTGATCCTTGCATCCTTATCCACCTTCTTGATCTGGCGGTACATCCTCTGGAGCATGGATTCATAGGTTCCGTCTTCATTCTTAAATATCTTTATAAACTGTTTGGACCTTACATCATTGGAAAGCGGCCAAAGCCGCTTTCCAGATCCGCCCGACAAAAGTACAACATTCATCAAACCTGAAGATATCCTTTCCCTTTTTTCTTATCCTTTTTATCTTTCTTATCCTTCTTGTCTTTCTTTTTATCTTTGTCCTTATCTTTATCCTTGTCTTTTTTGTCCTTCTTATCTTTGTCTTTTTTCTCTTTGGATTCCTTGCCTTCTTTTGCTTCCTTATTATCTTTGTCCTTGTCCTTTTTATCCTTCTTGTCTTTCTTATCCTTCTTCTTATCGGGATCCTTCAGGCTATCCTTAGCCTCCCCTGCATCCTTTTCTTTCTTTATTTCCTTATCAGGCTTTTTATCCTCTTCTTTTATTACCGGCTTTTCCACCTTAAGCGGTTTATCTTCCGTTATGGGCTTAACTGATACTAAGGGCTTCACTTCTGCAACCGGCTTTACTTCTACTGCCGGCTTTACTTCTACTGCCGGCTTTACTTCTGCTACCGGCCTTACTTCTCTTTCAATCTTTTCTTCCCTACCGACTGATGCCTTCCATGGTTTGACATCGGTATATCCGGACTGACCCTTTTCCTTACCTGAAAGCAGAAAATACGGTGATACCTCCAACACCTCGCATATTGAAAGTATCTTATCCGAAACCGGATTGGTTCCCTTCTTCTTCCAGTCGCTTATCGTACTCTCGGCAATTCCCGTCCTTCTTGAGAATTCCTTCTGTGTAAAGCCTCTTTGATTGATAAGCTCAAATATCCTCTCACTGATTGTCATTGTAATCCCCTCCCATTTAAAAATCTGATCATAATGTCAGTCACGCTTAAATATATCTCTTGTATACACCTTGTCAGATACATCATCAAGTACTGTATCATAACGGTTGGCTATGATAGCATCGCTTCTCTTCTTGAAAGACTCTATATCGTTGACGACTTCACTGCCGAAGAAAGTGGAGCCATCTTCAAGAGTCGGTTCATATACAATAACAGTCGCCCCTTTAGCCTTGATCCTCTTCATGATACCCTGTATTGAGCTTTGGCGGAAATTATCCGAGTTACTCTTCATCGTCAGCCTGTATACACCTATGACTACCGAACGTTCATCTTCTTTATTATATGCGCTGCTGTTGTAATAATCGTAATAACCTGCCTTGTTCAGAACACGGTCTGCTATGAAATCCTTTCGTGTCCTGTTTGATTCAACGATGGCCTGGATAAGGTTCTGCGGAACATCATTATAATTGGCCAGCAGCTGTTTGGTATCCTTGGGCAGGCAGTAACCGCCGTAACCAAATGACGGATTATTATACTGCGTTCCAATCCTCGGATCCAGACATACGCCGTTGATTATATCCTGTGTATTAAGTCCCTTTGTTTCCGCATAGGTATCAAGCTCATTGAAATACGAAACCCTGAGTGCGAGATATGTGTTTGCAAACAGCTTGACGGCTTCAGCTTCCGTAAAGCCCATGAACAGTACATCGATATTCTCTTTAAGGGCTCCCTCGGTAAGAAGTGCTGCAAATGTCTTCGCTGCTTCAACAAGCCTTTCATCCTTCATATCCGTTCCCACAATTATCCTTGAAGGATACAGATTATCATACAGCGCCCTGCTTTCTCTTAAGAACTCGGGTGAGAACAGGATATTGTCCGTATTGTATTTCTTCCTTACAGATTCGGTAAATCCTACCGGTATGGTAGATTTGATAACCATGATGGCATCGGGATTATATTGGATCACCAGCTTAATGACTGCTTCAACGGCCGATGTATCAAAGAAGTTCTTATTGGCATCATAATTAGTCGGCGTTGCGATGATCACATAATCGGCATCGGTGTATGCTTCCTGCGCATCCAGTGTAGCTGACAGATCAAGCTCCTTCGTTGATAGATACTCCTCAATCTCCTTATCCACGATGGGGGATTTCTTCTTATTAATAAGCTCTACCTTTTCCGGTACTATATCTACTGCTGTTACATGATTGTTAACCGACAGGAGCGTGGCCATCGACATGCCCACATAACCCGTTCCGGCTATTGCTATATTGTGTTTTCTTTCCATTTCATGTCCTTCTTATCAAATATCTTTCTGTTTATTCATTTTATAGTGAATGAATTTATTTCGGTTACTTTAGTTTAAAAAGAGTTCCGATGATGCCGCGTCCGAGAGAAGCTCCGAGGTTACCTCCCAGCTTCTTGCCAAAGCTTCCGCCCACTGACTTACCCAGAACATTTCCTACTTCACGGCCTACGGTTCCGGCTGTGGAGCTTGCAACACTCTTGGCTGCATTCTTAACCGCATTCTTCTTTGCGGCTGCTTCCTTTTCTTCAGCCTTCCTCGCTGCTTCCTCAGCCTTAAGCTTTGCTGCTTCTTCCTTAGCCGCCTCACGCTCTGCTGCTTTTCTTGCCGCAGCTTCCTCTCTCTCCTGCTGCCTCCTTGCTGCTTCCTCTTCTCTTTCTCTCTGCCTCTGCTCTGCAGCCTCTTCCTTCTCTCTCTGCTTTCTCTCCGCTTCTTCTTCCTTAAGCCTCTGCTTCTCTTCCGCTGCTGTCCTTATTGCCTCTTCCTTTTCGGCCTTCATCCTCTGCAGGAACTCAAAAGCCGAATCTCTGTCTACGTAATCACGGTACTTTGCATTAAGATAACACATGTCTATCTGTTCATTCCTTGTGTCATCATCCAGCGCTCCCATCCTGCTCTGAGGCGGAAGGATCTTGCACTGCTTAACTATCGTGGGGATTCCTTCCTCATCAAGCACCGATACCAGCGCTTCACCTATACCAAGCTGTGTAAGTACATCATAAGTATCAAATTCGGGATTCTCCCTGAAGGACTGAGCTGCCGCTTTGCAGGCCTTTTGCTCCGAGGGTGTGTAGGCATGAAGCGCATGCTGAACCTTGGTGCCCAGCTGAGACAGAACTCCGTCCGGTATATCTCTCGGCGTCTGCGTGATAAAGAAGATGCCCACGCCCTTGGATCTTATCAGCTTAACTACCTGCTCTATCTTATCCAGAAGAGTCTTGGATGCGGAATCAAATAACATGTGTGCTTCATCGAAGAAGAAGACCATTTTAGGTTTTTCAAGATCCCCGGCTTCGGGAAGTGTCTCGAACAGTTCGGACAGCATCCAAAGCAGGAAGGTTGAATACATATTGGGATTATGTATAAGCTTCTGACAGTCAAGAACCTGTATGATTCCCCTGCCATCAGAATCGACAGCAAGCCAGTCCCTTATGCTAAGAGCAGGCTCACCGAAGAATTTATCAGCCCCTTCGGCTTCAAGTGCCATTACCGCCCTCATGATAGCACCGATGCTCTGAGTAGACATGTTTCCATATTTAAGGCTTAGCTCCTTCGCATTCTCACTTACATACTGAAGCATCGCGCGAAGATCCTTGGTATCGATAAGAAGCATGTTCTCATCTTCCGCGAGCCTGTCATCCGCTATCCTGAATATAACCGTCAGTATATCTGTCTGTGTATCATTGAGGCCAAGGATCCGGCTCAAAAGAAGAGGACCCATTTCCGTAACTGTTGTTCTCAAAGGAAGTCCCTTCTCTGCATAGACATCCCAAAAGTTGGTCGGATACTTACGGTATGTAAATCCCTCTTCGTCAAGCCCGAATCTTGCTATTCGGGATTGCATATCCTCACTGTCTGCTCCGGGTCTGCACATTCCAGCCAGATCGCCTTTGACATCAGCAAGAAAAACAGGTACGCCACAGTCGCTGAATGACTCAGCCAGCACCTTTAATGTGATCGTCTTACCTGTTCCCGTTGCTCCGGCTATCATTCCATGCCGGTTTGCCATCCCGGGATATATAAATACCTTCTCATCTCCCGACTTACCTATCCAGATCTTCTGTTCATTATACATTCCTTTTCTTCCCTCCTGACGAACATAATAAACGGCAACTGCAAATCACTAACTGTATAAATGAATGTAACTACCCAAAACAGATTAAAAATATCAGATATTTCACACTGTTTTGGATAGTTACAAGTATATCACGATTCGAGGGGCAAAACTACCCTGTCCCCATTATCATGTAATATTTTGATGTTGACATGTCCTGAATCCTTAACGATCAGTCTGTCAGCGTGAGTGTCCAGTAGGTACATCCGTTAACCGTAACAGTCCCTATACCTGCCCGTGTGTAATCCCCATTAAGCATACACCTGTTATGTGAAGGTGATACCGACCATGCATTTACCACCTGTTCAGGTGAATTTATGCGGCATGCAAGGTTCTCACCTGCTATATCATAGTCTACTCCGTTCTCCGAAAGTATTGTAACCCAGTTCTTTCCGTTAGCTCTGGTGTGCGCATACTTTTTCGTCACTTCGTTTACTCTTTTGGCTGCCACCCTGTTCAGAGCATCGTCGAGTGTCAGGAGACCTACTCCTGCCCGGGCACGCTTCTTATTGATCTCATCCAGCATGATTTTTTTGACATCTTTTACAGTTGCACCTGTTTTTTTATTTTCGGACGTATTATTATTCAAATCCGATCCTGTGCTGTCTTTACCCGTCGTCCGGCTGCCTGAAGTTACTGTGTTTCTGTCTTTACCATAATCCGTATCAAGCTTTATCTCAACATTTAATGTGCCATTATCCGTCTTCCTGTTATATATACTGTCCGAATCATCAACAAGCAATGAGCCATTGTCTTTCGTACCTGTATCTTCTATAAGAAGAATTTCCTCATCATTATTGTAATAAGGCTGATAACCCGCATCATTGCCGTTATCATCGCTAAGCAGGATCTCTTCCCCTGGCATCGAGAAATCATCCGTGATCAAAACCTCTTCCTGTATAAGCGGTTCATCAGATAACTGTATCTCTTCATTATTGATTAATACGGAATCCGGTGATGATAATCCCCTGTAAGATGTGATAAGAAGCTCGTCTGCTTTTACCTCTTTAACAGACAAAAGTGCGTATAAAGCACATGCGGCTGTTACGGCCGGTATTTTGATCGCCTTGTTCATTATTGTTTCTCCCTTCTTTAAGTAGTTCGTTTGCCCGGACAAATATTCATATCCGATTCTGTAAGATCAATCTTCAAACGAAATACTTCACCATACAGTCTTTCCCCTAACCATACGGCGACCCCTTCAGGTACATGATCATGACCGGAGCGGAAAACGATGCCCCCATATCGTCTGTTTACATTCCTTAATCCTATATATGCCACAATATGACCTCTTGCAAGACATTATACACTACATTTTGTGTATTGTCATCAAAATTTTACAAATTTGTTAAATTATTGATACAGAAGGTTAATTATATACAATAACGGTATGTATCAAAAAACGCCAATTTCTACAGGTGTGAATTAATTGTCGATTAAATTTTTATAACGTAGTAATTAGCTCGAATTTATATTCTGATTTTCGGATTTCTGTAAAAGTGCAACGCGAACACAGTTTCTGTTTTTTGGGTTTATAGAATCACGATTTAGTCCGACGTCGGTCTCTCAATTTTCTATCAAGGAGCAGATTTTTTTGTTCCGGAAATGATTTTTCATTTCCGATCAGAGATTTTATTGCCTGCAGTATTAATTTTATTAAAACATTTCTTTATCCAAGTCCTTTTTTATATATAAAAAAGCCCGTAAATACGGGCTTTTCAGTGTTTATATGCTTTGTCTTTTATTAAATCCAAATTAAAGATTTTGTTAAGCCTTTTTTTCTCTCTTTTTCAGGTTTTTGGAGCTCAGCGCTTCTTCCGAAGCTCTTCAACATACTCTGAGAGCTTCTTCATAGCTATCTTCAGCTTCTCAAGAGAGTATGCATAGGATATTCTTATGAATCCTTCTCCGCTGTCACCAAATGCAGACCCCGGAACGACCGCAAGTTTTTTGGCATCAAGAAGAGCAAACGCGAATTCCTCCGACGTCATATTGAACTCCTTAATGCACGGGAAGACATAGAACGCTCCAAACGGTTCAAAGCACGGAAGACCCATCTCCTTGAAGGCATTCATTAAATAACGCCTTCTTTGATTATAGGATTCCCTCATTCTCTCGACATCCTTATCTCCGTTCCTGAGAGCTTCAACAGCTGCATACTGGCTGGTCGTAGGTGCACACATGATACAGAACTGATGTATCTTGGTCATCTGCTCGATTATCGCATGAGGTCCGCATGCATATCCGAGTCTCCATCCTGTCATCGCATAGCCCTTCGAAAAACCGTTTATCAAGATCGTTCTTTCCTTCATTCCCGGAAGCGATGCTATCGAGCAATGATCACCGCAATATGTAAGTTCACTGTATATCTCATCCGAAAGAACAAATATATCCTTCTCTATACATACCTTTGCGATATCCTCAAGCTCATCCCTTGTCATTACAGCTCCTGTAGGATTATTGGGGAACGGCATTACAAGGATTTTTGTTTTATCGGTTATTGCATCAAGCAGCTCCTCCTTCGTAAGCTTGAACTCGTTCTCATTCTTAAGCTCTATGATTACAGGCTTACCTCCGGCAAGAATAACACATGGTTCGTATGACACATAGCTTGGCTGAGGTATTAAAACCTCATCTCCCGGATCAAGCATTGCACGCATCGCTATGTCGATCGCTTCACTTCCTCCGACGGTTATTATAACCTGTGATTTTGCCTCATAATCCACATCTGCCCTGCGCTTAAGATATCTGCATATCTCTTCTCTGAGCTCAATCAGACCTGAATTGGATGTATAGAAGGTACGTCCTTTTTCCAGTGAATATATTCCCTCATCCCTTATGAACCAGGGAGTATCGAAATCAGGCTCCCCAACACCCAGGGATATAACATCCTTCATCTCACTGGCAATATCAAAGAACTTCCTTATTCCCGATGGTTTGATACTGACTATTGTTTCCGATAAAGGGTTTCTCATGGCGTCATTATCATCCTTTCATCATTGGTCTCACCGTTTAAGATGGTTCCGTGATCCTTATACTTCTTCAGAACAAAATGTGTTGTTGTCGAGATCACATATTCAAGGGTGGAAAGCTTCTGGCTTACAAAGCTGCTTACCTCCTTTAATGTCTTCCCTTCCAACGAAACAAGAAGATCATATCCTCCCGAAATAAGATAGGTCGCGTTTACCTCAGGATACTTATAAATACGTTCTGCTATGGCATCAAAGCCATGTCCCCTCTGAGGAGTTACCCTGACCTCTATCAGAGCATTGACACGGTCGGTAGTCACCTTATCCCAGTCTATAAGCGTATGATATCCGCATATGATGCCTTCCGCTTCCATGTCTGCAAGCTCCTGAGCTATTTCGGCTTCGGTCGTTCCCAGAAGAACTGCCAGTTCCTTAAGCTCCACACGACTGTTTTTTTCAATGTAATTAAGGATTTTCTCTCTCATTTTTCTTCCTTTCCATAATCTGTCAGCCTGTCATTATCTGTTTCAAGCCTCATATATCCTGTACAGCTCATCCACCTTAGGCGGCTCGAGATACCTCGTTTCTTCACCGTTAATCAGTATGCGGTCATTGCCTTCCGTTACTTTACCTATAACGGCTGCATTTATGCCGGCTTCCTTAAGCGCATCAACAAGTTCATGTCCTTTGGAAGCGGTTATAAGCATTGATCCGCTGGATATAAGCTGGTATGGATTAATCCCAAACACCTCGCATATCTCTATCGTCTCCTGTCTTACAGGAATACTCCTTAAGTCTATCCTTAAGCCTGTACGGGATGCCTCGGCGACCTCCCAAAGAGCACCGAATATACCTCCTTCGGTCACATCATGCATGGCTGTTACATTATGTTTTACAGCTACTGCCGAATCCGGAACTACCGAAAGATATTGTATAAAATCAGATGCTTTATCTACAAATGAAGGATTAAACCGCTTAAGCAGCTCATCCTTCATTTCTCTGGCAATTATTGACGTTCCTTCCAGACCGATCCACTTGGTTACCACGACATCATCACCGGGGTGCGCGCCTCCTGTGGTTACCATCTTATCCTTTAATACCTTCCCGATACCCGTAACCGTAACCACCGGCTGGGTCACCACTCTGGTAACCTCTGTATGACCGCCTATTGTCTGTATATTAAGCTCATGGCAGGTCTCCTCCACCTGCTTCATGATCAGCCTGAGCTCTTCCTCTTCCGTACCTTCCGGGAGCAATACTGACAACATTACACCTATGACCTCAGCTCCTGCGGATGCTATATCATTAGCTGTAACATGAACCGCCAAAGCTCCTATTTCATGAGATGTTCCCGTTATGGGATCGGTACTTGTAACATATACCTCTCCATCCTCCAGCTGTATGGCAGCACAGTCCTCACCTACAGCTGCTCCGGTTATTATTTCAGGCCGTTTCGTCTTTATCTGTTTTATTATCGATCTCTTGAGCACCGATTCAGGTACCTTACCTATATTCATATATCAGTCCAACCTTATATTGCAGTACTTATAAAATGATTTATTCCGCCGGTGCCTCAGGAGCGGGTGTCTCAGGAGCAGGAGCAGGTTCTGATGCCTCAGGAGCCGGAACAGGAAGCTCCGGTACCGGTAGCATTGGCGCCAGTAAGGCTGCCGCATTGGCTGCATCCTTAAGCTGTGCTATGGTTGTCTTACAGGATTCGATGCTTCCTGTAGCAATTGCAGCCTTAACAGCATTGCTTATCTCCGGATTGTCAGCTGCCGTACCTACCGTTGCAGTCTTTGGAACTGCCTGATAAGTACTCTTGTTTATCCTTTCACGCTCTTTCTCCACTCCGTCAACCTTAACGATTTTCCAATATTCACCTACGTAACCGGTATGTGCTGACTGAACATGGATCTCTCCTACAGGAAGATTAGGATCTGCCACCACCTTCTCTCCCTCGGGCTCTTTCTTCTCCAGTTCGACACTTTCAAACGAAAGACTTCTGTTGGAAGGCCTTGTTTCCATACCGTAAATATTAAATACCACCTGTTTGTCATCCGTGGTATAACCTTCTATATAAATAGGAGTATCCATGTTGTTGGTAAACTTGAAATCCTTGGATGTTCCTGATATCGCTGCATCTGCCGACATATCAACATAATTGACTATCATCGAATGATTGTAACGCTCATCCACCTGAAGCTCGGCCCTAAGCACAGCGTTATACAGTGTGGAACTTACCTGGCATATACCTCCGCCGAGACTCTCTACCACCAGGCCGTTCTGATAGGAACCGGCAAGAAAATATCCATTCTCTTCGGTAAACGGACTTACCGTTCCGTATACCGACATCTGTTCACCCGGATACAGAAGCTTACCGTTAATAAGCTTGGTACCGTTGCGTACATTACCCGAACGCTCTTTACCCGATGATGAAAAGCTCGTATGGAAGGAGCCGATAAGATCCTGAACCTTCTCAAGGTCCTTCGCAGTACCCTTGGGCTGTATCATGCCGGACACAAGCTCAATCTGCTTGCTTTCCTTATCCCAGTCTCCCATTACATTCATTATCGAATCAACCGACTGATCCACATCTATACCAAAGCCCTCCTGGCCCTCGGTTATATGGAACACTCCGTTTTCGCGTGTCATCGTTGCATCCTTGGCGTCAGAACCGCATTCATCGCTCTCCGCCTGTACAACATTTCTTACGCTTACTTCATCTGCTTTAACCTTGATATCGTATACCTTATGTTCAACCTCGAGGTCCTTATTGGCCTTGTATCTTGCGATCACATTTCCGGATTTACCCAATCCTACTGCTTCAATAAGAATATCACTGTTGCTCCACTTAACTCCAAGATCGCCTGCAGACACAGTAGTAACCCTGTCGTTTATCGAAGCAAGCTCTATGGGTGTAGTCCTTAACTTGGCTATATAATCCTCTATCTTAGACTGAGCTTCCTTGTAGGTCAGGCCGGAAATATCTATATCGTCAGCATATACCCCTCTGTTGATCTTCGCATTGGGATCAATATGGACCGAGGCCGGAACTTCTACATTTATCTCTGTAGACAGACTGTTCTCATTCTCGAGCAGATCCTCCGATTCAAGGTCAACAGAATCCGTTCCCGAAGTAATATCTATTGTTATTTCTTCATTGCCGTCTCCTATACCTGTCTGGGCGCCAACCCCTGCACTCGGCATTCCGCTCTTGGTTATTGTCTTGCCTCTGCCCGGCTTGTTATTTCCACCTGACGCATCATTATTATCAGTGTCATTACTGTCTGTGTTATCGCTGTTCACGAACTCAATAACACTGTCAGATTTACTGATATCATTAACCTTTGCGTCCGATGGCTTCGCAAAAACACTGTCGGTTCCTGACAAAACCATTGAAATAACACACGCTATTGCCAACCTTGTTCCAAACTTCTTTCTCACGGTCATTCCTCAATTCCTTCGGCCTTAAGCCATTCTCACTCATTCACTTGCACAAATCCAAAAAATTATGATATATTCCTACTGTATCAGGTATGCCACGGTCGGAACTATCATGGCAAGTACAAGTATGATTATGATTATGCTGGACATGATCTTTTTAGACTTCTTATTATAGAAATTCATAGGGTATACCTCCTGCCATCTGTTTATATCTAAAGGACTATTATATATGATATCACCTATTTTTACAACTGTGGTTATAGGTTTTCTGGCCATCATGATATACATGAAATCAACCACCAGCCGGTTCAATACAGGAGACGAAGATCTCATCGAAGAAGAGAGCCGTGCGAACTCGGTGCGAAAGAAAAGTCTTAAAGATCTGAATTATATAAGCATTCCGTACGAGAAGCTTCCTTTCGTGCATTTATCACCCACCGAAGGCGATGAAAACAGCGATGAAAACGGCACTGCAGACCGTGTTTCGGCTAACACCGACGATGTATTGAGGCAGGACGAAAATGCGATTCTTAAGCTTGCAGACAGTAAAATAGTTAATTTTACCGGAATATCCAACACCGAATTAAAGGCCTCGTATGGCGCTCCCAATCTGACGATCCTTACAGAATACGATCAGAATTACACAGCATTGGTAAGATCCCTCGATTCATGGGGAGGACATCTTCTCGAGCGCGGCATGACGGATGACGCACGGAAGGTTCTTGAATTCGCGGTGGAATGCAGGACAGATCTTAAATCTTCCTATTTAAATCTTGCAGATATGTATGCAGAGAATTTCGAATTCGATAAGATCGACCATCTTATGGAAATTGCCGGTGAACTGAACTCACTTATGCGTGAGCCCATACTCAGGGCACTTAAAGAGAAATGCAATATAAACAAATATGTATAATTTAATTTAAAAGCCTGTCATCAGCACAGGCCTGCGAGCAAAATACAAAGCAATCACGGAGCAATCCATTATCAGACATAGTTATCAGACAAAGCTACAGTACTTACGCAGCCTGCAGCGTTCGCATTCAGGATTCCTTGCCTTGCATATATCACGTCCGAAAGTGATGAGCTGCATATTTATAAGTATCCAATGATCTCTCGGGATCTCTTTCATAAGCTCGTACTCTACCTTCACAGGATCATCCTCTTTCGTAAGTCCCAGCTTCTTGGATATCCTCTTAACATGAGTATCAACCACTATGCTTTCAATCCCGAAGATGTTACCACGGATCACATTTGCTGTCTTACGGCCCACCCCGGGCAAGGCTGTCAGTTCATCTATATCAGACGGAACCTCATCATTATATTCCTCATGCAGCTTACGGCAGCAGGCTATTATGTTTCTCGCCTTGTTATGATAGAAACCGGTAGCATGTATATCGAGCTCAAGCTCGCTTAGATCCGCTTCGGCGAATGCTTTTATATCCGGGTATTTGACAAAAAGATCTTTAGTAACGATATTAACTCTCGCATCAGTACACTGAGCAGACAGGATCGTGGCAATAAGCAGCTGCCAGGGAGTGTAATAATTCAGATAGCATCTCGTATCCGTTCCATACTGATCATCCAATATCTTAAGTATTTCTTTTGTTCTCTTTTTCATATCAGGAAGGCTTCCTCTTATATCTGTCAACTATCATGCTTTCATCATAGTATATCCTGTCATCTGCAATAAGCCCGACTCTTTGTTCCTTAGCTTCTATTATGTTCACGCAGCAATTATACGGCACATGGCCATGCCAGTAATCCGACGGATCATCATAGAGAAAATTAAGCATCGCTCGAAGCGCACATCCATGTGTCGATATAAGATATGTCTTATCATCATCTCTTTCGATCAGTTCTTTAAGCAGGCTCTGAGTCCTTTCCATAACCTGTAATATGCTCTCACCCGACTCAAACCGGTACGTAATGGAGGGATTGGCAAAAAACCACGAGATTGACGCATCCTTAACATCTGTTCGCTCACTGCTCCCGAAATTAATCTCCTTTATCCGGTCATCCGTCATAACAGGCACATCACCATTGCCGGATTCCCGCAAGATGATCTCGGCCGTTTCTCTTGCTCTTATAAGAGGGCTGGAAATACAGCTGTCAAATCGTATTCCCTTCATTCCCTGTCCGGTCATAACAGCAAGACTTCTTCCTTTTTCATTTAAGGGTTTATCAAGCCACCCCTGCAAATATCCATGTACATTGGCCTCTGTTTCACCGTGCCTTACAATATATATGAACATAGTACTTTCTACCTCTTGGTTAGCCGTCCCCTATATGGCCGATAGGTCAGCTCGGATGATATGTGGTCACAACCTTCCTGACATACTCTCCTATGCTGTCATTATTCTCGTAGCACAGCGCCATAAGCTCCTGAAGATCTACGATGAACTTCTCAGGATCGAATTCAATGGGCTTACCTATATGGATCATCTTATTCGGGGTAGTCTGCATGCCCTCTTCCGCCATAAGCTTCTCTTCATACAGCTTCTCACCGGGACGCAATCCTGTATATATTATCTTAATATCAATATCCGGCTTATATCCTGACAGCTTGATAAGATTCCTTGCAAGCGTATCTATCTTCACAGGCTCGCCCATATCAAGTATGAATATCTCACCCCCGTGAGCATAAGTACCGGCCTGAAGTACCAGTGATACTGCCTCCGGGATCGTCATGAAATACCTTATAATATCCGGATGTGTTACCGTAACGGGACCTCCGTTTGCTATCTGCTTCTGGAACAGAGGAACTACAGAACCGTTGGAACCAAGCACATTTCCAAACCTGACCGCAACAAACTCCGTTTTTATCCTGTTGGTATCGATCTTCTTGTATATCCTTACACCCTCAGCATCAACCTCATGCTGGAACAGCTTGGGTATTGTGTTAACCTTTCCATCCTTTATAAGCTGATTGAATGACTGGATGACCATCTCGCATAGCCGCTTGCTGGCACCCATGATATTGGTCGGATTAACGGCCTTATCCGTTGAAATAAGCACGAACCTTTCACATCCGTTAAGCATAGCGGCATGTGCCGTCTTATAGGTACCAATCGCATTATTCTTAATGGCTTCACACGGACTGTCCTCCATAAGGGGAACATGCTTATGAGCCGCAGCATGATAAACAACCTGCGGATGATATGTTTCGAATACGGAATTGATCCTGCGTGAGTCTCTTACAGAACCTATCAGAACTATAAGATTAAGTCCCGGATAATCGGTTCTTAATTCCTGCTCTATTTCATATGCACTGTTTTCATAAATATCAAATATAATAAGCAGCTTGGGATTATGCGCCGCTATCTGACGGCATAACTCAGATCCTATTGAACCACCTCCGCCTGTTACCAGAATAACTTTACCCGTAAGATAATTAAATATCTCTCCAAGGTTAACCTTAATGGCCTCGCGGCCCAACAGATCCTCTATCCTTACATTTCGCATGGAGCTTACAGATACTTCACCGTTAACCAGCTGATACATTCCGGGCAGGTTCTTAAGCTCACAGCCTGTTTCCTTGCAGATATTGATTATATCTCTCTTGGCCGATACCTCGGAATTAGGCAGCGCTACATATATCTTCTTAATGGCATACTTATCGATCGCCTCCATTATCTTCTCACGACCGCCGATGATAGGCACGCCGTCTATATAGCGGTCCCATTTATTGGGGTCATCATCCACTATACAGCGGATCGTATCTGCCGTCTCCTTGGAATGGCTTACATCCCTCAGTATCATCTGCCCTGCCGAACCCGCTCCTATAAGCAGGACATTAACGTTCTTCTCAACCGACCTGAACCCTGGCTTAAAATCCATGAGCAGAAAGAATCTGTATGAAAACCGGATACCTGCGACCAGCGCAAACTGGACAACCGCACCGAAGATATAATAAGACATCGGCATCCTGTGGAAAAAGGATATGCCAACTGTATGTATGACAAAGCATACCGCTGATGCTATTATTATCCTCATAAGTTCACTGTAGCTTGCAAACCTCAATATGGTCTTGTACATCCTCTGTGTGGCAAACACCAGGATACACAGCACTGTATATATCGGAGCAAATTTAACGTATGGGATCATGTACTCATCCGGAATAAGCCTGAATCTGCAGTCAAACCTTATCCAGAGAGAAAACAGATAAGCAAAATTAACGGCGAATATATCAAAAATGACCAATATCGCCGCTACTGCCTTCCAATGCTCTATATGTAATTTTCTCAATATGCTGTCAAATTTATCGCTCATTAAACAGTTTAAAGTCAAACAGTGTTATATTCGACAATCCCCTCAATCTCCCGTATATCTTAGCATTTCATATCTGCTCTGTCAAACTTCATATATAATGGTGGCCGGTGGTATATAATATCATCCGATAGTCTGAACAATATGACTTCCCTTTTCATCCTGTACGACCCTTAGTTTACTCGGTATCTGATCCTGAAGCAGCTGCACATGAGATATAATGCCTACAAGTCCGTTTGCTTCCTGAATGCTGTTAAGCACATTCATCGCATCACCTATAGATTCCTCGTCTAGAGATCCGAAGCCCTCATCTATAAAAAGGGCATTGATCTTAATACCGCTCTTTTGCGCAACCATGGACATACCAATGGACAAAGCCAGCGAAGCAAGGAACTTCTCACCACCTGAAAGCGTGCTTACGAAACGTCCGTCATGATCTTCACTATGTTTGTCGAACACCTTAAGCTCCAGCCCTCTTTTATTCGTCCCCTGTGCCTTGTCATCCGATCTGTAGAGACGATATCTTCCGCCATGAACCATTTCAAGCATTTTATTCGCAGCTGTCACTACCGATGAAAACATTATTCCCAGTACATATCTCTGCAGACCGGTTCCCGAATCTCCCCTTAACTTCCTGGCAAAGGCATAATCCTCATCAGCCTCTCGTATTTTACCCTCGATTCCCTTTCCTTCTTCTCTGAGAGTGTCAACCTTATTCTGAAGCCTTTCGATCTCCTTCTTTAATACAGCCTTCTTCTCTATATACTCAGCTTTAGCCGCATCAGACAGTTCGATCAGTTCAAGGCATTTCTCTTCATCGGGTTCATCCTTATCCTTAAGTTCAGCTTTTATGTTTTTAAGGTTTTCTTTTACTGCCTTTATATTCGCATCAAAGCTTGCGATCAGAGCCTGTAACTCTTCAAGCTCTTCGGGGTGCATCATAAGCTTCCTGGCTTCATCCTTTGTTTCAAACATATTATCAGCCAGTGCATCCTTAAGTTCTGCATCTGCTTTAGAATATGCTTCATTGGCAGCTTTAGTCTCTTCTTCTGCTGCAGCTATCTGTGCCTGTGCTTCTGTATAGACCCTGGCTGCCGCCTTATCCGCATCTGTCAATTGTACTTTTATGTTTTCGAATTCAGTAATGCTTTCATTAAGCTTCGCTATCTCAGCTTCCAGCTTACCGGCGGTAGATATTCCATCTACCAGATTTTTCTTTCTGATATCTAAATTAGCTGCAAGCATTACTACTTCATTATTTAAAGCTTCCACAACAGCATGCTTTTCATCAACAAGCTTATTCGCAGCCTCCTGTTCAGCAAGTTTTGTCTGTAATTCTTTATACTTTATTTCAGCTGCCTTCTTTTTGGCATCGACCATTGCTTTAGTGATACTATTGTCTGAAACCCTGGCCTTTTTAGGATGCTGCGTACTTCCGCAAACAGGGCACGGTTCCCCCTTCTTAAGCTGGCTTGCCAGCTCTCCCGTAATACCCGCCAGATATCCATTGAGCAGTTCACTGTGTTCACTTTGAAGATCATTATATTCGTTTTGCAGCTCAACGATAACCCCGGAAACTGCCGAACTCTTATTACGAGCTTCAATTTCTTCGTCTGTTGCTTTCTTTGCTATCCTCTTCTTTTCTTTTAATTCCTTCTCGGCAGCATCAAGTCCCTTATAGTCTCCACGCTTACTTTCATAATTAATCTTCTTTTTCTTAAGCTCCTCAGCTTCAATTTCTTTGGATAAATGGTTACGCAGATCATCCGAAGCCTTTTTTGCGGATTCTCTCTTTTCTTCTGCTTTTTTATTTACTGATATCTCATTATTCTTTCTTTTGTTAAGAGCCACCGAGGCAATATCTACAGCCTCTATATATTTTCTGACTCTCTCAGCCCGTTTGGCATCATTAACTCTGACTTCCCATGAAGTTCTCTGATCTTTATTACTCTCCAGTTCAGACAGCTTCTCCTCAACCTTATGCATATCGCCGAAACGTTTTGCCAATGTAAGAAGCTTCTGCTGTTCTTTAATTATGCTTTCATGATCAGCTTTTTTATATTCTTCATCCAGTTTCTTTCCCTGTTCCCTTTTGTTTGTTACCAACAGCTCCAGCTGCGAGATTGTTTCGCACTGCTCTTCTGAAAGAGAGTTCTGTATTCTTGCCTGAACACCTTTCAATTCATTTCTGCGCTCTTCAGCATTCGAATAGAATATCTCAGCTATTCTCTGCCACATTTCTTCTCCGAAAATACTGGTAAGTATACTCTCTTTTTCATCAGAATTCGATGTTAATAACTTTTCGAACTGTCCCTGAGGCAGAACAATAACCTGACGGAACTGCTCGTATTCAAGTCCTATTATCTCCACTGCTTTACTGTTGAGGGCTTTCTCTTTTGCATTCTCCAACAACGGACGCCAGACACCGTCATCATCCTTTCTCGCGACATTATAGGATGCTGACAGCTTGGTTCTTTTGCGTTCCAATCTGCGTTCAAAAATATAGTATTCACCATTATTTTCGAATTCGAACTTAACAAATGTAGTCTTGTCAAACTCAGCATTGGTACAACGCATAGCTTCAAAATCATCTCTTCCATGTCCGCTGCTTTTCCCAAATAATGCGAAAGTTATGGCATCCAGGATCATAGTTTTTCCTATTCCTGTTTTACCACATATTAAAAACAGACCCTTAGAGGCGATCGCTTCGAAATCAACCATTTCATATCCAACATATGGGCCAAACGCCTGAAATTCTACTTTAACAGGTTTCATTCTTCAATCACCTCCTTCTGATATTCTTTTACCGCTTCTTTAAAAACATTCAATAAATGTTCTCCCGGTGCCTGCTCCAATATATCCTGACAGTAACGGGTAAAGACTGCTTCCGGATCCGAATCGGCATTTTCGAACTCTTCAATAGTCATCGTTATCCTGGCATCATCACGCTCAAAACCTTTACCTGATATCTCCAGCAGATTGCTGTATTTCTCTCTGAACGCTGCGATAGAATCCATCCCGACATAGCTGTCGGTCACTTCCAGTCTCACATATCCATTAAGGATGCTCTCCTCATAATCTGCCTTCATCAGATTATCAAATGTATCCGATAACGTTGTTCTCTTATGAAGTTGTGGGATCGGTACAATCAGCTGTTCCCGGGTATCTGTATCTATTATAGTCACACTCTTCTCCTGCTTTTCCTCCTTACCAAAGGAATATGCCATCGGTGACCCGCTATAACGTATATGTTTATTTATCTGCTGTGGCCCGTGAAGATGTCCCAATGCGACATAATCGAATCCGTCAAATACATATGATCCCACCATGGTTGCCCTGCCCACTTCAGCGGCCCTGTCACTTACCGAAGTATCAGCATTAACCAGGAATGCATGTGATACAAGAATATTCTTATGTCCATGGACAAATGTCGCTCTGTAGCTGTCAAGCACTACCCTGTATGCATCCTCCATGGAGCTAATGGAATCAGCTTTATCCGGATACACAGACCTTACCTTGTCAGTGGATATCCAGGGCAATAAGTATATATCAACATCATTTACATTTATAACCTGAGGTCTATCCGTTATTGCTCCCGCAATATAGAGTCCGCTTTTCTTAAGCAATTCGCTGCACTGCGCAATACGCTCCGCTCCATCATGATTCCCTGCAATCATGTATACCGGAATATCAAGTTCCGCGCAGATATAAGTCATAACCTCATCATAGATCCGGATCGCTTCCTGAGATGCAATGCTCTTATCAAACACATCTCCTGCAAGAAGAATACCATCAACCTTTTCATTAACGGCAATCCTGCATATATTATCAATAACATATCTCTGGTCTCGACCATAAGATACTCCTCCGCGAAATGTCATTCCCAAATGCCAGTCAGATGTATGTAAAAATTTCATGGTAATCCAGTCTCCTGATAATTTATAACTAAACTAACGCTTACATTTTACCATTTTTTCAGATAGCAAGAAACTATATATCAGGAATCGAAATCTATTCGAAATCTATTCGAAAATCGGAAATCGAAATTCCACCAATATATTTGGATAAAATCTCCCTCTATGCTATAATGCTAAACGAAGATTACAAACATCGATTTCACCTTGAGAATATCAGATATGAAATCGGACACGGAGAATTCAAATGTACCAGAAACGATCCAACTTCCAGGACATGCTCCTGTTGTTTATAGACAGCATATGCATCATCATAAGCCTGACTATATCCAGCTACATAAGACACCGCAGTCTGTTCGGGATACCCACAGAAGATATGAGGTTCAGTATATTACTGGGGCTGTGCCTCGGAATCTTCTTAATAGTAAACCTTATGTTTCGCATAAACAAGGATTACTATATACGCGGTCCGTTCCATGAACTGTTGGTAGTATCAGCCAATAACTTCATCATCATGTTTGGCGTTGTCGCAGTACTGTATTTTCTCAAAAGAAGTGCCTCCACATCCCGTGGGTTAATGTTCCTCTTCGTAGGTATAAACATAATATTGACAACAATAGTTCATCAGCTGCTAAAGCTGATGCTGCCCTATGTTTATCATGGTGTTCTTGATTACAACAAGCTCCTTATAATATCGGATTACAACCTTGCAGAGTCAATAGTGAACGATGTCCGTTCCGCCAAGGACTTCAGACAGCAGATAGTCGGGATAGCAATAACAGACCGAAACGACCTGAAGGAATTCATGGATATCCCGGTCGTTGCCAACATAAATACACTTACCGATTACTGTAAGGAATCCTCTCTTGATGA
>JAILNV010000227.1 GCA_024691125.1 Lachnospiraceae bacterium
AGGCCGGTTACCGAGGTTATTTCGAAATGCCCCTTATGCTTATCCACGATCCATTTGGCTATCGAAAGGCCCAGTCCGGTACCCTGTGTATTACGGGCCTCATCCGCACGGTAGAAGCGTTCAAACATATGCTCCATATCCCTCTCCTCCATGCCTATTCCGGTATCCTGAACACGAAGATACGGCCTGCCCGAATCCACTCTTCCCGTTGACAGGATAATCTCATCACCCTTATTGGTATATTTCGCAGCGTTATCTATAAGAATCCTTACAGCCTGCTTCAGCATGCCCTCATCAGCCTGCACGGTAAGCTCCTCATCGCACGGTTTAAACCTGTAGGGATGATCCTCATCGATCATCAGAGACTCCTCATATATTTCCTGCATCATGGAATTAAGAGAGACTTCCTTCATCTCAAGCACTGTCTTGCCGCTGTCGCCACGGGCAAGGAATAGAAGCTGCTCCACCAGATGTTTCATATGCTCCGATTCATGAGAGATTGCCGTGATCGACTCCTCCAGCACCTTCTCATCATCCTTTCCCCAGCGCTTGAGCATGTTGGCATAGCCCTCGATCACGGCGATAGGCGTACGAAGCTCATGTGAGGCGTCATTTACAAACCTTGCCTGCTGCCGATAGCTCTCCCTCATCCGCACAAGAAGATTGTTCATAGCCGCTTCCACACCTTTAAGATCCGAATTGTTGAAGCTTAGCTTCTCATCATCACCCGGCTCCAGATTATCTATAGCCGCTTCAATGATCCTGTATTTATCTTCATCATTAAAGCTCATGCGCGACAGTTCATCAGCTCTTAACGCAATTTCATTTATGGGTCTCAGAATTTTACTTATTCTCCTGTTTTCGAACGGATAGCTTAGGATAAGCCCTATGGCCTGAACGATCAGAACAGCTCCGAGAGCGATACACATATATCTGTAGAACACAGCCATTGATGCCGAGTTTGCCCCATATAGCTCAGCAAAAAAGGATATCACTTCTTCCTTATCAGCAGATCCTGAAGTAATTCTCTGCCATCTGTCTGCATATCTTGAAACAAATCTGTCCCCATAGCTTATATAAGCGTTAGAGATCAGGAAAATTATATGCATGATAACAGCGATAAGAACATCTTCCCAGAATATGCGCCTTATCTTTTCACGCAGCCACAGACCATGTATCTTTCTGCGTATTGAAGTAATACCTCCGGCCTGAGTACCCGCAAATGAATTGGATGAACGGGATTTATTCGGTTGTGCATCATTCCGATTTGATGACATACCCTACGCCTCTCACTGTCTGGATCATCTTGATCCCGAAAACCTCATCTATCTTGGAACGGAGGAAACGGATATAAACATCCACGACATTTGTCTCCCCAACATAATCATAACCGCATACCTTCTCAAGAAGTGTATCCCTGCTGAGTACTATGTCCTGATTGGCAAGCAAAGTCATCAGCATCAGGAACTCCCTGTTTGTAAGATTGATCTCGTGTCCTTCATAGGTAACAGTACGCTTTTTCTCATTAAGCTCAAGATTTTTCCAGATATAAACACCCTCCTCCGGATTTGTTCGGGAAGTAACCGATCCTTGTACAGAATCTGCTCCGAAGGATTCTCCCTGTACAGACGCAGTATTATTAAAAGTCCCGTAATTGGTACCATTTTCATTACCGCCGGGCTGATAACCTCCCGCTGCGCCTCCCTGATACACTTCTCTCTTACTGTGAAGCTTGAGGGCTACTCTTATCCTTGCCAAAAGCTCTTCTATAGCAAAGGGTTTGGTGATATAATCAACCGCTCCCTGATCAAGTCCCGAAACTTTATCCATAACCGCATCTCTTGCGGTAACAAGGATGACGGGTGTATCCTGTACACCCGCCCCCATATTCACGGAAGCATCACCCTCTGCGCTATATGATCCGGCATTTTTAAGCCTTCTTAACACCTCAAGTCCGTTAAGTCCCGGAAGCATTATATCCAGAAGGATAAGGTCATACTGCCCTTCCGATGCCATCGACAACGCGGTACGTCCGTCAAATGCCTTACTCACCTCATAGCCTTCATGCATCAGCTCAAGCTCAATAAACCTTGCCAGCTTCTCTTCATCCTCCACAACAAGAATGCGTGTTTTCATGCGTTACTCCTTTTCGGACAGATCTAAATGTTTCGTCCATATTTCACTGCATAACTATTACAGTTTTTCTATCTCGTCCTTTACCTTATCGACTACATCCCCCGCCTTATCAAGGGTCTCATTTACGAAACTGAGATCATCGGGACCTACTATTTCATATCTGCAGTTAAAGAACAGCCCTATAACCATCACTATTCCAACAGTCCAGAAGGAAATTATCAGCGCAAGGATCAATATCCATACCGGCAGTGTTACGATCCTGCTTCCGTTTCGTTCAACAACGAATTTGTTCTCCTTGCATTTTATCCATATAAGATGGCATAGATATTTGATCTTCTGTCCGAGAGTCCTCTCGCTCTTCTTACTCTCCTTCTCTACCGTATCCTGAACGCTTATATAATCCTTCTGATCCTCGTAGCTTGTTGATCTGGTCGTCTGCTCAGTCTTTACGGTCTTACCCTGATTCTCAAGCCAGATAACGGCATCAAGCAGATCTCCGTCAGCCTGCTTAAGAGCTTCCTTAGCCTCTTCATATGTAACATCAACTCTCTGTTTTAACTTTTCAACCTTTTCAAATTCATCCATTTTTTCTTCTCCTCTTTTCTCATATCCTAATACAACTTTTTTTCGCAGCTGCAGAGGGTTTCTTCTCTGTTTCCCTCCTGACAACTAAAAATATAAGTTTAATTAATTAATACATCTTTGAGAAAAGATTAAAATCAGATTAATTATAGCTTACCACATAAGCCACTGTCTTACGATATAATTTATGTGACTTTACTGTTTTATGAAAACTGTGGTATACTTTCAGCAATGAAATATCAGTTAATTTAAATTCATAAATCAGAGGATTATAATTATGGATAACGATCAGTTGGCACGTATTAATCCATTGTATTTAAGAGAACAGGAGTATCTGAAGCATCTTGCGGATGCCGGAGTGGAGTCGGCGGCAGATCTGTATAACAGCCTTGACTATAATGAGCTTATCGGTGATCCTTCATCCGATACAATACCGGGGCAGCCTCCTCTTACTCAGAAATGCTTGAGGATAGCTGATGAAGCGCGATACCTTATGACCAATGAAATGATTCGTGGATATGAAGCTACCAATGTCATCGAGCTTCCGTGCGGATATACACCAAGAGGACTGCTGCTTTCCAACGAAGGTTATAAATATGTCGGTCTTGATTATCCCATAGTAATTTCGGATCTGGCTCCCGCAGTCCGGGCAATGTGCGACAAATACTCACACCGTGTCAGCTATGAGGCAATGGATGCGACCAATTTCGGCAGCATCGCGCATGCCCTTGAGAACGTAACAGGCGAGCTCACGATAGTATCCGAGCTGCTTCTTTCCTATTTAACAGAATTCGAGCTTACCTCGGTCTGCGATAACATATATAAAATTCTTTCACAAAGAGGCGGATGCTGGATAACCATGGATGTAGGGTGCTGCGATCTGTATAAGAATACAATGCGTGCCGCAGGCGATAATGAGAATCTTACATCCTTTGAAGAATATATAAAAAGCAGCGGGGCAGGCATTGTACTGTTCGAAAACAGTCTTTACACCAATGGAATGGAGGGTGCGGAGCAGTTCCTTAAATTCAGAGGCTTCGATATAGAAAAGATCAATGTATCAGAAGTCTTCCCTGAGCTTTCTTCCATAAAGGATATGCCCGGAATGGAGGCTAAGCTTAAGGATGCATATAAGGACATGGAGTATTGGACACTTACCGTAAACAAACGTCGGGGAAACCGTATCATCAATACAAATGCAAAAGCGTGCACAATAGATAAGAAGAACGGTAACGGCTTCCTGTACTTAAGCATTTCAGGACGTATAGATACGATCACCGCTCCGGATCTTCTGTCAGCCTTCGAAGAGTCGGCTTCAGAAGACAATCTTGAAAAGATAACCATAGACTGTAAGAACCTTGAGTATATATCTTCGGCAGGACTGAGAGTCATTCTTATAATGATAAAGCATTTAAAGAACAAAAGCGGAATGACACTCAGGAATGTTTCTCCTGCGGTTATGGATATTCTTGAGACTACAGGATTTACAGATCTTATAGGAAATATAACAAGTGCATGATATTTAATTCATGACCTGCATATCAGCAAAACAAAGTAACTATCGGGATAGTGATGAGCGACAATACTGTTGTGAGCACTATCCCGTTTGCTAATTCACGGGCCTCGAGCCTGTGCTGTGTAGCCATGATAAGAGGCATATTTCCGGCCGGTACGGCAAGCATAAGAGCAGATGTATTAACTATCATGGGATCATTTATGAACAGCTTAAGAACCATAAGAATGAGCACAGGAATGGCAATAAGCCTTATTGCCGAAAATACTATTAGCCTGACATCCGAGAGAGCTTTCTTCACATTCATTCTTGCTACTGCAGCCCCAAGGATCATCATAGACAGAAAGGTCGTTGCCCGTCCGGCATAATCGCACGTTGCCATCAGTACTTCCGGAAGCTCCCAACCTGCCACATAAAATATAAGAGCCGCTACGGCTGACACGGTACCTGCATTTATTATCCGTCTGACTGTATATAGAACACCGTTCTTTCTCTTACCTTCAGCTTCTTTTATTACATTTCCTTTTACCGCATACTTCTTAACCGGATCTTTCTTAACGTCCTCTCCGTTAATCTCATCACCTGTTCTTTCCTTATCCGCTTCCCTCCTGATCTTTGACATTCCCACAGTATATATGAGCAGACAGAATATGAGATTGTGGAAGCATACATATACAAGAGCATCCGCACCCAGAACCGCCTCTGTAAGCGGTATTCCTATAAATCCGATATTTCCGAACACACACAGCATCCAATAGCAGTATCTTTGAGACAGCTTAACTCCAAGAAGCCTCGGCACAAGCTCTGCCAGGACTATAAGAAGCATATAAGTCACGACCGCTGACAGCAGTCCTGTGAGCAGGAGCCTGCCGCTTACTCTTGTCTCCGAGCTCAGCATGGAATATATCATAAGACACGGATTCGTGAAATTCACGATCAGTGCAGACATGCCTCTGGTGGCATCATCATTTATCATCTTCCTCTTATATGAATAGAAGCCCAGCGATATCAGCAGGGCTATCATTATCATCTGTTTTACAACTACTGCAGCACTCATATCTTTCCGTTTATTTCCTCAATGCATGATCAACCACAAGCCTCACTATCGACTCGGAAGTGATCTTCTCTTCTTTATTCTCGTCATTTTCTGTCATTGAATAGCTGATCTTAGCCGCCTCTCCCTTAAGAACCTTCATCCCGTATCTTGCCATAAGCTCGGAAACCTGCAGCCTTGCCTGGGAGTTCTCGGCGCCTAGAGCCACCACCAGAAGATCATGAGGTCCGTCTGAAGCCGGTACGGTTAATGACGTGATAAGGCAGGCTCCGGATCTGTCGGTGGTTCCCGTCTTAAGACCGTTTACTTCAGGCATATTATAAAGAAGGCCGTTGGTATTCTTAAGTTCCTTTTTCAGAGTATCCATTCTGGCCGTCTTAAGCGATGTGATCTCCTTAACCTGAGGATAGGTATTAAGTATATGTGCACACATCCTGAACATATCATATCCGCTCATTTTGTTCTGGGTCTTTGCCGGTATCACTGTATCCGAAAATATCGGCAGACCGTTGGGATTATGGAATATAGCAGTTTTCAGTCCCAGCCCGGCAGCCTTCTCATTCATCATTTTGACGAAGGCGTCTTCCGACCCGCCAATATACTCACCAAGCGCAAGTGCACATTCATTACTTGAAGGCAGCAAGGCTCCAAGTATCAATTCCGATACAGGTACCTCCCACCCCGAAGACATCGCAACAAAGCCGTCAGATGAAGCTGAAATATCTGCCGCCTTCTGTGAGATGACCACCTTATCATCCATCGTTATCTTTCCCGAGGATATGGCATCCATCGTCAGAAGATATGTCATAAGCTTAGTCGTGCTGGCGATGGGAAAGGGCTGCTCATAATTGTATCCGTAAAATACCTCTCCCGTGGTCGCATCTCCGACAACCACAGTGTTAAAACCATCGAAGTAATCAAAGCTCTCCATTCTGGCCGGATTGATCGTAAATCCACGGGACGGATCTATGGCGATATCCCCGTTTTCATCGCATTCCATTTCGATATCCAGTATCATTGCCAGATCCGAAGGAGAAATGAAACAGTCATAGGCACCGCCTATGTCAAGTATAAATGTATAGTATCGTCTCTCATCCTCATTGACAAACAGTGCCGAGCTTCCGGGATCTCCTCCCGGAGCCTGTTTAAGCTGCTCCTCAGTAAAACCTGAATGATCCAGCTCATCCGAATACGGCTCACCTGTTATGATCTTAGCAGATCCACCGTTTATATCAAGATTTATCGGGCACTGTGTTCCCGCAAGAAGGACTGCCGTATCCCGAAGCGAAATATATATATTATTATCATATCCGGCATTCAGCGCGCGTACTGTTCCTTCCGCTCCTCCTATAACACTCACCCTTATATTCTCGGGCATCCTGGTCGATGCACTTACTCTGGTACCCTCGGGCAGTATAGTCGCGATCGCACAGCAAACGCAAATAATTCCGATAATAATTCTTTTTATGGCTTTCATAATCTGTTTATACTCTCCGACTGTTCTGAATAGTTACTACCATATTTAATGCGTTTACTTTATATCTACCGGCTTCGCTCATATATATATCCGGGTTCTACTATTATAAGTGTATCACCGGCAGTCTTGAAGGTGTCGGTTATATCCTCCCCTGACCTTGTCCATTCAATTGTCATCTTTTTGATACTGTAATCTCCGGTTCGTGTTAGCTCATTTGCCAGTTTATTATGATCAGGCATTATTTTTATATCTGCGTTTTTAATGTAGCTGTCAAGCGTCATGCCAAGCGCCTCTGTAATAAGCGCATCCGCTTCTTCATCGCTTAATGACTCCGCATATCCTATCAGTGTCAGCCGTTTGATAATGAGCTCTTTAAGACACTCTGCCGTAAGTACATATGCTTTTTCCGAGCACTCACTGTAGGAAGGTTCGTTAAGCTCCTCTGTAAAGCTTCCCTTCTTTAATCCCTGAGGATCAAAGCTTAAGGTCGTCGTAAGGATAAAAGGATCCGTCCTGCTCTTTACCCAATCAGCATTCACATCAGCGCCCTCGACATCCTTAAGCCACACGGCTATGTTTGATACCACTCTGTCGGTCACATCCATCGTCCTTGTGTAATCACCTTTAAATGCCTGCAGGGTCCTTAACCTTAACACGGACATAAGAATAATAACAGTCAGTGCCACAGCCAGTAGTGCAATGACTGTCGTAGTAATGATACGTCTCCTCTTTCGCTTCTTCCTTCTCTGTTCCCTTAGTAACCGCTCTGTTGTACGTCTGTCTCTTCTGTCCAAATCCACTCCCCCGACTGTCCATAAGTCAAAGAACTCCGCAAATCATGGAGTCAGCACCATAATCTGCGGAGCTTATCATTTTTTCTGTTAAATCTTTACTGTAATCATTTCTTATTGGCTGCAGCCTTGCCGCTCGGCTTAACCAGCACAAGGCACAAAACAAGAGCAACAATATATAATGCTATCGTAAAGAAAAGAACATTCTGATAACCTGTAGGGTTAACCTCTATTCCGTCATGCATTACCTTCTCACCGGTATGATTTACGATATAGGTTGCCACCTGATTTCCCGTAAGTCCGGCAAAAGCCCATGCTGACAGTGTAATACCGTGAATTGCCGAGATCGACCCCATTCCGTAATGATCAGAAAGCAGTGTGGGTACATTGGAGAAACCGCCGCCGTATCCTGCATTAACAACGAAAATAAGCGCAAGTACAAGGAATATAAGCAGTCCGTTACCCTCTCCGTTCTTTATACCTCCTGTAAGCATTACCAGTCCGGTAAATGCGATCGAAAGGATAAATATCATCTTATATATCGTATTCCTGTCCTTCATGGTATCAGCCCATGCCGAAAATCCAAGTCGTCCTCCGGCATTGAAGATTGCGGATACCGTTGAAATAATACCAACCGAAGCTGCAAGGCCTACACACTTTACAATCATCTTTTCCTGAGATATAAGAGCAAGTCCACAGGTGATGTTGATATAAAACATTACCCAGATTCCGATGTAATTGGTAATGGGCTTAGTCTTAAGAACATCCATGATCTTGGGCTTCTCGGCATCATTCTGAGGTTCATGCCAGTCAGCGGGCTTGGCAAGAAGGAGATGGCCCACGAACATCATTACGAAATATACAACCGCAAGGATCATAAACATCTTCCAGATACCGTCATCGCCAAGGTTTTCAAGCATGCTCTGCATTATCGGACTCGCTATAGCCTTAGCTGCACCAAAGCCTGCAACCGCAAGTCCTGTTGCAAGTCCTTTTCTGTCCTGGAACCAGAGCATAAGGGTCTTAACCGGAGAAAGATAACCTGTACCGAGACCTATACCCATTATGAAACCGTAGCTTATGTATATTCCGATAAGTGCTACCGGATTACCCTGATGGGTTCCGCCGAACTTGATAAATACACCTGTAAGCAGCATACCTACGGAAAAACATATTGTTGCGATAAGAGATGACTTATGTATATCCTTCTCAACAATATTTCCTAAAAAAGCTGCCGACATACCAAGGAAAAAGATGGCAAATGAAAATGCCCATTCCGTAGCTCCCTTGGAAAAACCAATGTAATCAGCAATCTCCTGGCTAAAAATGGACCAGCAGTAAACAGTACCGATACTGCAGTGAAGCAGCAACGCCGGAATAGCTGCGCGCACCCATTTGTTAGCACGCCAACCGCCTGAATTGGATTTTGAATCACTCATTTTGATACTTCCTTTCGTAATCTTTGTTATAACTTTGTCAATCTTCCCATTATGATAACACTTTAGTAATTTTTTAACAAGGGATAGACTTGTATTTCTGCGTTTTCTTAGGTATATTACTATCAGAGTGCCGCATAAGCATTATACAGGATATATTTATCCTGCAAATCTTTAAGGCAGAGGAGTTAATAAACAGGGGAAATATAATATGGGGATTCTTACCAATACCGTATCCAAAGAATGTAAGCGCATTGAATTCATGATAGGCGAGTACCGCAAGGTTAAGGACTCTCTTCCCAAGGGGACCCTGAGTCCCAAGAAAATAGGCAATCAGACTTATTACTATCTTAAATACAGAGACGGAGACCGGATCGTATCGGATTATGTTCATAAAGAAGATCTTGAGAACCTTACCGAGCTTATAGAACACCGAAAACATACTGAGGTTATGATACGTTCGCTCAAGGATGAATTAAAAAAAGCTAAATCACTTCTGAAAAGCAGATAATGGCTGAAGATGTATTAAAAGAGGGAATATAAATGAACAGGGAAAGCTACCGTGTAATAAGAATATTACTTGTTCCCAAGGTGGTGGGACTTATTGCAGAAACATTTGACTGGGATGAGATAAAAGCATGTACCGCCTTCTATAACTCGAAGCTTAACGAACAGCTCGAACAGGACGACAACGATCTGTGGACCTACAGCGAGTACAAGCTTCTTGAACTGTTCCGCAAGGAAATTATAGAATAGCGAATTTCATCAGAAATTCGGTATTCGTACTGGACTAGGCTCTGCTGAAAGCAGAGGCGTGTCATGCGGAACGCATGATTTCTGAATGCATTTCCTTGTTTGCATTCAGAAAGTCATACAGTGATAACAGGCTTCTGATTTACAGCACGATCAAAAACTCTCTATGGTTCCGGGAGAATATTTCGCATATGACCAACGAAGGTAATTTTCTGACCTATTGCATAGAACAGTATAAATACGAAAAAAAAATGAGCGGAAGACAGGTGATGGATCTGTTCTCTAAGTACAATGTACTCGAATACATATACAACTCCTGTGATCCGCTTCATGAAAATAAGGCAAAATTCATAGTCGAGGATATCGATATCTATATAAAAGCCTGCAGGCACTGCTCTTGACCTTGTAGTCATAATCCTCTCAGCAAACCGTTATTCTGTTCTCTTTTAGAACGTCAGACTATCGTACCGGCTTTCCGTTTATCTCTTTAACATTTCCGTTCTGTACTATAATATCCACACCCTCTCCGACCTTAAGGCTTTCCCACGTATCAAGATCTGTTTCGATGGTGTATGACTTATTCTTATCAGTTGTGAAAACAACCTTATAGTGCTCAGCTCTTCCGTTTTCCCTCTCATTCTCTGCAAGTCCCGAATCATCCCAATATGGCTCATTATCACTACCCGACGTTTCGAGAGTATGATCCTGAACCCATTTATCTATATCATAATAGTATTTGGTTGCATATCTGGGAACCTGAACATAGACCGGCTGTTCTTCCTCTTCCGTATAATACTCAGTGGTATAACGCGGTGTCTCATAGGTATGCTCCGTAAAGGTTCCGTCACCGTTATCTATATAATCTGTATGGGTATCATATCCGTCCTGAACCTGTCTGGATTTCTGTACTTCAACAGTCTCGTAATGATCCAGTACGCTGTCATAATGGTGGATCTCATTCCGTTCTTCCCTTACCCGACCTCCGTCCGGTACTTTCCAGTCCGACTCCTGAACCGTTTTATAAGCCTCTACCGAGATAACCCGTCCCCAGGTCTTGGCGGTTACCGATGCCGCATAATCCCTGGGTCTGCAGGCAAATGCAATTATTGCAATCAGAAGCGCAAGGCCTATTATTAAAGGCAGCCTTTTCTTAAGCCCACCACTCTGCTTTGGTCCTGACAGCTGTTCGTGAAGCTCCTCGTCTGCCTTCTTCTTCGCTTCAGCTTTCTTCTGCTGGGTCTCCACGTTGTGGTAATAATCTCCGCTGCTCTCCTCCCTGTCGGCGCCGCAGCCTACGCACACTACGGCATCATGCCTGTTAAGAGAACCGCAGTAACTGCAGGTCCAGTCCGCACCCTTGCCGTAAGCTTTAGCCTTGTCAGCGTCAACATACTCCTTTTCCTGTTTGAGGTAGAACTTTGTCCCCTCATCCTGAGGATGGCCGCAATTGGTACAACGTTTTTCAAGGCCACTCATTCCCTTATTTCCGCAATAAGGACAGTCCCAATATCCCTTAACTATTTTGTCCATGCATAGCCCTCCTTATTTCTTTACCTGTTCTGAACAGTTACCATTCTGTAACAGTTCTTTATTTCTTAATAATCAGCCTGCACAGTGCAGGGCTTATCTTCATCTCTCTCAGCATTTCCCTGAGGCCCTCCGGCATAGCTTCCGGATCTATCCTGTCGTTTGCCTTTTCGGATTTCCTTACAGCCCTTATCATTATATTCTTGGGTGTATGTTCCATATCTATGAATTCAAGCAGCCGGACATCATATCCGCAGGCTGTCAGAATCTCTGCCCTTATACCGTCTGTTATAAGCGCGGACATCCTTTCTTTTATTATACCGTATTTCATCACCGGTTTAAGAAAATCCGAATCGATCTGTCCGTTTATTTCATGCTGGCAGCAGGGCACGGAAAGGATTACGCCCGCATTCCACCTGACTGCATTATACAGCGCATAATCTGTGGCTGTATCGCAGGCATGCAGTGTGATCACCATATCCACAGTGCGATCCCCGTCATCAGGTTCATAGCCTGATATATCTCCGCAGATGAATCTAAGCTTATCATATCCGTACTTCCAGCTCAAATCATTACATTTCTTAATTACATCTTCCTTAAGATCGAGTCCGGTGATCCTTACATCCATTCCCCTTATTATGCTCAGATAGTGATAGACTGCAAAGGTAAGGTAGGACTTTCCGCATCCGAAATCTATTATCTGTATTTCTCTTCCTTCAGGCAGACTTATCGTCACGTCTTCTATGTATTCAAGGAATCTGTTGATCTGCCTGAACTTATCATACCGGCTGTTTATGATCTTACCCTCAGCTGTCATAACTCCGAGATCAACAAGATAGTCAACCGGTTCACCTTCTCTTAAGATATAGTTCTTACTCCTGTTATGCATTAGCCGTGGAGAATTATCTGAAGCTTTGTTTTTTTCATCTTTATTTTTTATCTTCAGATTAACGTTCCCTTTTCTGTTTATAAGTGCTGCGGCAGTCATATTCTCCGTTTCCATATCAAGCTGGGCATAATCTTCGGACAGAATGTTAAACAGAACGTCAATAAGCATTTCCTTCTTAAGATTCTCGTGTATGACCTTAGTACCCCTGTAGGATGTAAGCTGGAAATACAGCTCCTTCTTTAACATAATGGGTCTTACCTTCATCTTTTTTACGGGGTTGTCCTTATTCCTCGGTCTGCTTACGGTTATGCTTTTTAATTCTTCACTCAGATTATCTGCGAGTATTTTTTTTAGCCTGTCCATTGTATACGAAGACCTTTCTTTTCACATTCTACCTGGCATATGTCAGGAAACGGTTACCGTTTGCGGCAAACCAGCCGGTCGAATCTTTTATGCCTCTTTTACCTATTGAGCCTTCTCTGGGATCATAAATTGTCAGATTATTATTATCATATCCGATTATCAGCACTGCCATATCATCCTCTACAATTGCGATAACCGGGCTTCCTATACCCACATAATACATCATTGCGTCCGTAGAGCAGCCGGAAAGTGCAAGCGCAGTTGTATTCGTCATGTTTTCCTTCATGATATCAAGCGTTGATTTTCCCTCCGCCAGAAGCTCTGTGGCATCAATATATACTCCCGCAGTCTTCATCATCTCCTCGAGGCATACCGCCAGAGTCGATCTGGAGGTCGGAACCTCATCCTGCATCTGGGCCGGCTCAATATCCGGAATCATATATTTAGGCTTCCTGTCGTTACTCTTCCATATGTAGCTGCACTTCTTGTCGACAACTGTACCCTTAACCTCTTCAGCCGTAAATACCGCATCTGCGGCATCTGTATACACAGCCACGATCTCACCCTTTGAATATACATAGTAGCGATCCAGAACATCCTTGACATTCAGATAGTAATACCGATTGCCCTCATAGAGAACCTCCTTGGTATTAAGCTTCCTTATATTCTCCCCGGCTTTAATGTTCTTAAGCTCAGTCTGCCATATTGTTTCCATTTCCTCTGTAACAACACTGGTATATTTATTGACCGAAGCTTCCTTCGTTTCATTGTTCATTATCTGGTCATCACCTGTCTGATAGATAATATCCGTCTCACTGTCTATCATAACCCTGGTAAGATTCATCAGATTGTCTTCGAACTCTACATCTGTAACATAGATACCGTCATGATGATAAGTCTTAAGGATCTCACCCTGTATGTTCTGAATATAAATATAGTCCATGGGAAGCACAGTACGTCCTGTTGAATCAAGCCGGATATCCTTTACCCCTACGCTACCGTAGACAAAATCATGATTAAAAAATCCCAGAGGTATCAGAAGATGCCCTGCTGCAGCATCTATCTTAACAGGCTGCGTCTCATTAAGCGACATAAAGCTTAATGAATTATATTCATACAGACTGTCCGCCGGTTGCCATCCGATCATACTGTTATCTTCCGAAGAAACAAATCTCGTCTCATTAAGTCCGCTTGCAAGGAGCTCTGCCTTTGTTGTCTCTATGTTTATCCTGTATATGGTTCCGTTATACAGTAGATACAGGATCCCGTTCCTGTTTACATAGCACAGGTTCTCTACATCATGCTTAAGAATCTCATATGATTTGGTATAAGGAATAAACAGATTCTCTTCAACTGTATTATAGACTGAATCGTAATAATATATCGCTATTCCGGTCTCACCTTCATGTGTACCCCTGTTCATATACCCATAGACTGCAAAATACGTATTACCCGTATCATCTACATACAGTATCTTGATATTATGCATCTTATATGCTGTCCTGACATCATCATTCTCTTTATCACGGAATGAATATATCCTTGTCAGAGAATCTGTAGCCGATGCATAGCCATATAGACTCCTTTCCTGAACAAAACAAAAATAACCTGCATCTTCACTTTCTTTGTAATCTATAGGCGAAGAAAGTATACCATGGAAAATCTTACCGTTTCCCACAACAACATTATCCTCATTTATTATCTTATCCATCGTACGCTCATAATCTATCAGATACATCCTCTCGGAACCTCTGGTCAGGTAAAAATATTCCTCCACGTCATACATTTCGCCTTTGGATGATACCGTATAATTTAGAAGAATACTGGCATCATAGGTGTTGATATCCAATATCCTGAGTTCCTTGTCACTCTCCAGAACAGGCTCCATTTCGCCCCAGGTAAGCTGCTCAAAATTTGAATGTATGTTTACATATCCGAAGCTTGAATTATCTCCTTCGGAATTGGATTCCATATACATTTTAAGCTCCTCAGCCGCCACCTTATCGAAGGTTTTGGAACTGAAATTACGCACGAATTCAAGCTTCTCGGTAAGATAAAGCTCAGGTCTGTCAATAAATCTGCAGTAATAGGATGCCATTCTGCCGTCTGACAATGCAAGCTTTATTACAAGCATATATTCCTTTTCTTCGGTGATAAGATCCTTTACCGGAATGACAGCACTTATTTCTTCGTTATGAAACTGCTGCTCCGGAATATCGGCATTCTCAAGCAGACGCTCCATATCAAGTGTCCTTACTTCGTAAGAAGCACCGGTAACAATGCTTCCGAATGTCTTGATTTTAATCGGAATAGTCCTGTCGGCAGACATCGGGGTGATTGTTCCACGCAAATAACTGCCTTCCATTTCACTGACGTAGCCATGGAGACAGTTAATATATTCACCGTTAACGTTAACATATATAACCGGAAGTCCGGCCTTCTTCATTTCGGCAGTCATATCAGTGTTACCCTGATTTATCACATTCGATGTGACAAGAACCGATATTATGAAAACGGTGAAAAGGATCGCTATTCTTATTAATGCTTTTAACAGCTTCTTTCTCATTAGTAAATCTTAAATCTCTTATATTTTTTTAGATAATTGTAACACTTAAAAACGGCCGAAGACAATCCCCGGCCGTTATCGATCTGTGTTTTGATTATCCGAAGTGATCACTCCGGATCTACTCTGAGACTCTTATTTTTTTGCGGCTTCAATACGGGCTATCGATCTCTGAAGTGCACACTCGGCACGCCTCATATCGGTGTCATCCGCCTTCTCCATGATACGCTTCTCAGCACGTTCCTTTGCTTCCTCCGCTCTGGCAAGGTCAATCTCATCAGACCACTCAACCACTTCGGCAAGGATAGTCATGCTGTCCTGCAATATTTCAACAAAACCACTTATTAACGCCGCAACCTTTGTCTCTTTATCAGATTCCCTGATCCTCAATAATCCCGGAGCCACAACGCAGGTAAGAGGAATGTGATTCTTAAAAACACCTATCTCGCCCTCCGTTGTACGAAGCTCAACCATTATGGCGTCACCCTCGTAGAAGATCCTGTCCGGTGTGATGATCTTTAATGCAAAAGCTCTTTCATCAGCCATCTGTTATGCCTCATTCTTCAATACTTAGTTTTTGTTTGCCTTAACCTTGGCAAGTACATCATCTATGCTTCCTGCATTAAGGAAGTAACTCTCGGGAACATCATCATGCTTACCTTCGAGTATCTCCTTGAAGCCCTGTACCGTATCACTGATAGGTACATAACGTCCCTCGAGACCCGTGAACTGTCCTGCAACGAAGAAGGGCTGTGACAGGTACCTCTGAACCTTTCTGGCTCTTGATACCGTGATCTTGTCTTCCTCTGAAAGCTCATCCATACCAAGGATGGCGATGATATCCTGAAGCTCTTTATATTTCTGCAGTATTTCCTGAACTCCTCTGGCAACATTGTAATGATCTTCACCTACGATACGGGGATCCAGTATTCTTGAAGTTGATTCAAGAGGATCAACCGCAGGATAAATACCGAGCTCAACTATCGAACGCGAAAGAACCGTTGTTGCATCCAGATGGGCAAACGTCGTAGCCGGTGCGGGGTCTGTAAGGTCATCCGCAGGTACATATACTGCCTGAACCGAAGTAATGGAACCGTTCTTTGTAGAAGTAATACGCTCCTGAAGCGCACCCATTTCCGTCTGTAGTGTGGGCTGGTAACCAACGGCACTGGGCATACGTCCGAGAAGTGCCGAAACCTCTGAACCTGCCTGAGTGAAACGGAAAATATTATCTATGAAGAGAAGCACGTCCTTACCGCCCTGATCACGGAAGTACTCAGCCATCGTAAGTCCTGAAAGACCAACTCTCATTCTTGCTCCGGGGGGCTCATTCATCTGTCCGAACACCATCGTTGTCTTATCGATAACTCCCGATTCCGACATTTCATGGTAAAGATCGTTACCCTCACGTGTTCTCTCGCCTACGCCCGTGAATACCGAATATCCGCCGTGCTCTGTTGCTATATTACGGATAAGCTCCTGTATAAGCACCGTCTTACCTACTCCGGCGCCGCCAAACAGCCCGATCTTTCCACCCTTCTGATAAGGGCAGAGCAGATCGACAACCTTGATACCTGTCTCGAGAAGCTCTGCGCTCGTAGACTGCTCTTCAAACTGCGGAGCCTTTCTGTGTATGGGAAAATACTGCACATCGGTCGGCGCCGGCTTATTATCTATCGGCTCACCGAGGACATTAAAAATACGTCCGAGTGTATTCTCACCTACCGGAACAGTTATCGGTGCGCCTGTGGCGGTCACATCCATTCCGCGAACCAATCCGTCGGTGGGACCCATGGCAATACATCTTACCGTATCATCTCCCAGATGCTGTGCGACTTCGACAACAAGTATGTCTCCGTTTTCCTTCGGTACCCTGATAGCTTCATTTATCTCGGGAAGAGAGCCTGAAGTGAACTTTATATCAAGAACCGCACCGATTATCTGGGTGATCCTTCCTGTTTTATTCTCTGCCACTGTTTTATCTCCTTTATGCTTGTTTCTGCTTTCTGTAACTATACCGTTTAACGCAACTTATAGCATTTACCGGTATAAGCTGTTCCGTTTACTTTAACAGACCGGAATTAACTGCTGAGAGCCTCCGCACCGCCTATGATCTCTGTAAGCTCCTGAGTGATATGACCCTGTCTTGCCCTGTTATACTGAAGCTCCAGACTGGATATCATTTCCTCCGCATTGCTCGTTGCCGAATCCATTGCCTGCATCCTGGCCCCGTTCTCACTGGCTACAGCTTCTATGAGAGCTCCATAAATGATGCTTGCAATATACTTGGGTATGATAAGCTCAAGTGCCTCCGATTCCTCCGGTTCGTAGTTCATCTTGGCACGGAAATCAGCTTCATCTGTATCTTTTACGTCACCCGATCCTGCTTCATCATCCGCACTCTTTGTTATTTCCTCATCCACCGGAAGCAGCTTTATCAGCGTAGGGATATGACTTACGGTATTCTTAAAACCTGTATATGCCAGCCATATCTCACCTATCTCACCTGCACTGTAATCTGCAAGAAGAGCATCTGCTATCTCTTTTGCATCTGCGTACAGAGGTTCATTTATCACCTCGGAAAAATCACTCTTGACTGTATATCCATGACGCTTAAGAGCGTCGCGGCCTTTCTTTCCCACAGAATAAACGAGAATATCTCCCGTCTTCCATTCCGAACCTGTAACAAGCTTTACGATATTGGAATTATATCCGCCTGCAAGACCCCTGTTCGAGGTGATCACAACAACCGCCTTCTTATCCGAGCCTCCCCTGACAAGATACGGATGATCAAGCTGTCCGGTTCTCCGGATTATACTCTTTATGGTCTCATACATGCAGTTAAAATATGCCTTGGATCTCTCTGCTCTGGTCTTTGCCCTCTGCAGCTTGACCGTTGAAACTAGCTTCATGGCCTTGGTAATCTGCTGTGTACTCTGTATACTGGTCTTACGCCTTTTTATATCTCTCATCGAGGCCATAAATTTTCACCTGCCTATATACTTAATTCTTTAAGAATTCTTCCTTGAAGTCTGCAATTGCTTTCCTGAGCTTCTCCTCCGCCTCATCGGAAACCACCTTGGTATCCTTAATGGAATCCGGAATCTCGGGATAATTCGTCTTTAAGTACTCGAAGAATTCCTTTTCAAAATCAACAACCTTTGAAACGGGTACATCAAGTAGATATTTATTTACCGCAACAAAGATAATGATAACCTGATATTCAACCGGCATCGGCTGATACTGAGGCTGCTTAAGTATCTCCTTAAGCCTCTCGCCCTGCGCCAGCTTCTCCTTGGTATCCGCATCAAGCTCTGATCCGAACTGTGCAAACGCAGCCAGCTCTCTGTACTGTGCAAGCTCTGTACGGATGGGAGCCGAAATCTTCTTCATGGCCTTTATCTGAGCCGCACCACCGACACGGGATACCGACAAACCGGCATTAACTGCGGGACGGAAGCCTGCGTTAAACATCTCGGTCTCAAGATATATCTGTCCGTCCGTTATAGAGATAACGTTAGTCGGGATATAAGCAGATACATCGCCTGCCTGTGTTTCGATAATGGGCAGAGCCGTAAGTGATCCGCCGCCGTACTCTTCGCTCATCCTGGCAGCACGCTCAAGAAGCCTTGAATGAAGATAGAATACATCACCGGGATATGCCTCACGCCCTGGCGGACGACGAAGCAGAAGCGAGAGTGTACGGTATGCAACCGCATGCTTGCTCAGATCATCATATATTACGAGAACATCTTCACCGTTCTCCATCCACTCCTCACCGATAGCGCATCCCGAATAAGGAGCTATATACTGAAGGGGAGCCATTTCCGAGGCTGTAGCCGCAACAACCGTTGTATATGCCATTGCGTTATATTCCTCAAGTGTTTTAACTATCGAAGCAACCGTCGAAGCCTTCTGTCCGATAGCTACGTAAATACACTTAACACCCTGACCCTTCTGGTTTATTATGGTATCCACGGCGATGGCAGTCTTACCTGTCTGTCTGTCACCGATTATAAGCTCTCTCTGACCCCTTCCTATAGGAATCATCGAATCTATAGCCTTGATACCTGTCTGCAGCGGAGTATCTACCGATTTTCTCGTGATAACGCCCGATGCGACACGTTCTATCTGACGATATTTATCAGTCTGTATGGGACCTTTGCCATCTATGGGCTGGCCAAGAGAATTAACAACACGGCCGAGCATAGCATCTCCGACGGGAACCTCAACAACACGACCGGTTGTCTTAACGGTATCACCCTCATTGATGTTCTTGTCAGCTCCAAGCAGAACCGCACCGACGTTATCCTCTTCCAGGTTGAGCACCATTCCGAATACTCCGCCCGGGAACTCAAGAAGCTCGTTCATCATTGCCTTCTCCAGTCCGTGAACACGTGCGATACCGTCTGCGACCTGGATAACGGTACCTACCTCGGATACCTCCAGCTCACCGGCATATCTCTTTATCTGATCCTTGATTACAGAACTTATTTCTTCCGGTCTTAAATTCATGGATCTATACGCACCTTTCTATAGTTTTTTAACCTTTTCTTTTATGCTTACGCACTGCCCAGCTGTATGCCCATAAGGTCCCTTTTGAGCCCTTCAAGCTTCGTTCTTATACTTGAATCCACTACTCTGTCACCTATCCTTATCACCATTCCTCCGATAAGGGACTCATCTATGCTGTAATTCATTTCCATGGTAACATAGTCCGTGGTATCAAGAAGCTTAAGTCTGACAGCTTCCTTCTGGCTGTCCGAAAGCTCAAGCGGTGTTGTGACATACGCTATTCCGATCTTCCTGTATTCCTTAACCCTTAGTGTGAAATAATTAAGGATACCGTCAATGTCCGCATATCGCTTATTGGTTACGATAAGCTTAAGGAATCCGGTAAGTACATCACTTAAACGGCCCTTGAACACCGACTCAATGATCTGTTCCTTATCCTCCCTCAGTATCTTGGGGTGATTCATGAGACGATAGAAATCGGGATTCTCTTTAAGTATCTCCTGAACCGAACAGACTTCTTCATACAGAGTATCAAGAGTTCCGTCCTCTATCCCGGTTTCGAACAGCGCATCCGCATAGGTGGTGGAAACTAGCTTTGCCATGTTTTATCACCTACTTCTTTCAATGTCTCTTCAACAAGAGCATCCTGTACAGTAGTATCCATCCTGCTGCCGACAACCTTGCCTGCCATAAGCGCCGCTATATCGATCATTTCCTTCTTTATCTCATCCTTTGCCTTCTCTTTTTCGAGTTCAGCTTCCGTATGAGCCTGTTTAATGATCCTGGCAGCCTCTTCCTTGGCCTCGGCTATGATATGGTTCTCATTGGTCGTCGCACGCTTTCTTGCATCTGCAAGTATCTCGTCCGCTTCGGCACCTGCATTCTTAAGCTTCTCTTCATACTCAGCCTTAAGAGCGCCTGCGTCCTCCTTGTCCTTCTTTGCCGTATCTATGTCATTCTGTATCTTTTCCCTGCGCTTCTTAAGCATTTCATGCACAGGGTCAAAAAGCAGATAGGACAACAGCATGAACAGAAAGAACACCGATACTGCAGTCAGAACCGCATCATGCAGCAGTTGGAAATCAAGATTAAATAATCTTTCCATCCAAATATTTGCCTCCTTCCGGTTTGTTAAACATTCCTACACAAATCTTATACAAGAGGCTTAACGAATAATAACAGCATTGCTATAAGAAGTCCGTACAGACCTGTTGTCTCGGCAACGGCCTGACCGAGAAGCATGGTAGATGTAACATCCGACTTGGCTCCCGGATTACGTCCTACTGCAGCCGCAGCATGACCTGCCGCAATACCCTGGCCGACACCGGGACCGATACCTGCGATAACCGCAAGACCTGCTCCTATTGCCGAACAACCCTTGATGAAGTCCTCACCTGAAATATTCATGAATAGATCCTCCTTGTTTCATTTATAGTAAATTATTATTACTTTCCTCATTTATGCAGATGATCATATGGATCTGCCTGTCTTAATTATCACCTATCGCATCGGTCACATAAGTCATGGTCAGCATACAGAATACATATGTCTGTATAGCACCGCTGAACAGATCGAAATATATGTGCAGCACAGCCGGAATACCTATCTTTACAAAGACCGGCAACAGACCGTAATACAATGCCATCATAACCGTTCCCGACAGGACGTTGGCGAAAAGACGCAGCGACAGTGAAACAGGTACCGCAAAATCACCGATTAGATTTATCGGCAGCCAGAATACCCACGGATCGCACAGACCCTTGATAACCCCGCTTACCTTCTGATGTTTGAATTTATTAAATGTGATCAGGCTGAAGGTAATGACACCGAGAGGGAAGGTCACGCCGTAATCTGCTGTAGGCGGCCTGAGTCCCAGCAGACCTGATATGTTGCTTATGAAGATAAAGAAGAACAGTGTCAGAATATAGTTAACGAATTTCGTGGCATTCTTCCCCATTACGCTGTTAACAACGCCGTCGAGAAACTCTATTATAAGTTCAACAATGTTAAGGAAGGTGCCGGGAGCCTCATCCTCATTCGCTTTCTTTATTGCCTTGCCGGCCAGAGCCGCAAATGCAACAAGCAATACCATAACTATAAGCGTGCAGACATGAGTGGTTGTGATCCAAACCTCGTGCCCAAAGCAGTTATATGAGAATATTCCCTTGATCATGAAATCTACATCGCCCGATAAGAGGAGCGTATAATTACCCATGCTTCAATTCACCTCACTAAATTGTTTTCTGTATTTCCTTCTGTATGGTTTTCCGTATCGTTATTTCCGGTATTTTTCACCGCATCATACTCCGCGGTCTTCCCACAATCCGGTACCTGAATGCTGTCTTGAGCATCATTTGCTTCCTGTCTGCCTGTTATACGACATATCACCGCATGTGTAAGCGGCTGCATATAAGCGCCTATCTTAAGCCCCATAATGCCCGCAAAGAACGTCAACGGATTTCCAATATGAGTAAATGCAATTATAAGTATAGATATGCAGGCTATTGCATATCTTAACGAAGCCTTCTTCTGCAGATATGCCCTGGCGCTCTTCTCATCAAGGTCAACCGCCACATCTATAGAATCCGCCATTCCCATGGCAAGCACGGCACATACGATAAAGCCTGCAGCAAGCCCCAACGAATGATAAAGCCTGCTCTTTGTAAAAATGATCAAAGCGGCTTCCCATAAAATACAATATATAAAGGCGCCGGTTATCAGCTCTCTGAGCGTCCTGTTGGTGCGAAGCTGGTCTATCATATCCCATGGCCTTCCGTATCCGGTACATCTTCTATATCTGTCTCCGCGCCTTTTTCCGGTTCCGTTGCTCTATCGTAATGAGGAGAGGCTATCCTCTTGGATTCGTCAAAATCAGAGGTGTGCACCTTTACTTCATCATGTACGGGTGGCTTCCCGAATATCTGACGCGCAAAAATATAAACATTGCGCCCGCCAGCGGCCGCACCGATAAAAAACATAATTATTACAAGAAAGGATGTGTGAAAGAATCTGTCAAGATAAATACCCAAGAATGTACACAAAAGAATGGGAACAATCATATTGATCCCAAACTGCAAAATCTGTGTCAGAGAACGGTATACTCCTTTATCATAATTCACAACTGTTACCTTTCAACATCTGCACTTCCAATATCCTCCCCCGACAATATACCGGAGGAGGATTCAGACAGTCATCATAGATAAATATACCAATTTTTTTGCAGGATGTCCATAACAATTGTTGTTATTATTATGCCCACTCCCATTTTTTGCCAAATTTCTTTTCATATTCCTCGGGAGTTATCATCTCGGTACTTACGCCGAGCTTATTGGCCTCATGCAGCACTGCCCTGTTGGCAAAAGCCCTGTACAGTACATCACCGGTGGTATCGTCTACTACTGCACTGTCGTAATTGGCTCCACCATCAATGATCAGTCCCCCTGAAATATTTTTAAGATCTTCAATAGTAAGCTCTCTGCGCTCTTTGTTTTTATCTGCCATGTTTTTATCCTCCTTATATTCAACAAATTGTTTTTCTATTTATTTATACGAAAACAAAAAAAATAAGTCAATTAAAAGAGTAATTTTATTAAATGTTAGACATTTTACTATTTTACTGCTATACTTACTGACAAAAGTATCTGTTCTTCTTATTATTTATTGGAGGTATGCCATGGATACTCCGCAATTCTATCGCAAAAGGATCATTCCCGAAGAATGTGTTCCCTTAAAGGACGATATCATCCTGGAAATGAACGAAGATATCATCATCACCAAATGGAATACCCTTCGTCCAAAGAAAAATATGCATCACGGTTATTCCTGCTATTTTCCAAAGGAAGGTTATAAGATAAGCAAGTTTCTCCGGGAAGACGATTCCCTGCTGTACTGGTACTGTGACATAATTAAGACCGATTACAACGCGGAAACCAATACCTATGTTTTTACCGATCTTCTGGCTGATGTGATCATGTATCCCGACGGCTTTGTCAAGGTGGTGGATATCGATGAGATAGCCCTCGCACTTAAAAAGGGCAAGATTCCGGTTGAGGATATAATCACCCTGCTCACCAATCTCGACAAGCTGCTTAAAATAGTATACAGCGAGGATTTCGAACGTTATAAGCATATGATAAACGCCTATGCGCTCAATCAGTAAAATACATGCCCCCCGATAATGATTCCCTTTATCTGGGGGATTTTTGTTCTGAAATACAGGCAGTTGCCCACCGGCTGTGCTCCCGCCATCGCTTCGTCCGCAGCGCGGTAACAGGATTCCGTGGCGCCCAGTGACAATCTTGTTGCAAGACGTCCGCTCCTTGCCGGCGTAAATTGTCCCTTCTGATATATTACACCCACCATAGTATTGGGATATGCGGCGCTTCTCATACGGTTTATGACTACCGATCCGACCGCAACCTGGCCGGTATAGGGTTCACCTCCGGCCTCACAGTATATAAGACATGCCAGCAGCTCCCTGTCACTGACATTAAATCCCAGCTCTCCCGTACTGCTCCATGCCATCTGACCTGCTTTCCTTGACATGGCTTTTTCCTCTTCAAGCTTTTTATTAAGGGCGCTGATATTTGCTTCCTGCTGCTTTAGTTCCGATTCGTATTCCTTCTGCTCTATCTCAGCAGCACTTATTGCTCCGCTGGTAGCCGCTATCGTTCCGGAGGTTGAATTGACCAAAGTGCTTACCTTATTGCGTTCAGCCTGCGAATCTTCCAGAAGCTCATTCAGCTGATCCACCTCCTGCTCAAGTATGCTCTCCTTCTCCTCAACTGCTTCTCTTTGAGCTTTTAACATATCAAACATTTTCCGGTCGTATTCCTCAAGCTTCCCAAGATATTCCGATTTATTAAGAAAATCAGAATAATTTGATGTATGAAGAAAAGTTTCAAACAGAGTGGTGTCACCGCGTTCATAAATAGCCCTGAGCCTTCTTTTCATCAGGTCATACTGTCTCTTTTCCTCAAGCTTTGCATCTTCTATATCCAGCTTGGCCTTCACTATCTCGTATTCTTTATTATGTATTTTTTCTTCAATCAGTTCAAGATTGTCACTTATTTCCTGAAGCTCACCATTCAACCTGTCAAGGTAATCCTGGAGCTGTTTTTTTGTATCCTCAAGGTCTTCTTTTTTTTCGTCTACCGCCTTTTTCTGTTCTTCGGTTTCCTTCTTCAGCTCTTCTGCCTTTTTTATCTTTTCGGATGTGGTCTCACCTTTAACAGGGTTTTTCATGGAATTCAGCGTCACGGCACATACAAGAACCGTACATGTGATAACCCTTACCAATACACTCCTGCATCTTCTCACAGTGTAAGCTCAACCTTTCTGTCCGTGTGTTTGTACTGATAATATCTCACTCCTGCGGCATCAAGCATACGTCTTGATGCAATGGTGCTCTGCTCGTTCTCATATTTATTACAGTCATATACTATGGTCTTGATCCCTGCCTGTATTATGGCCTTGGCGCACTCATTGCACGGAAACAGCGTTACATAGAGCTTGGCTCCCTCAAGAGTTCCTCCTCGGTAGTTAAGTATAGCATTAAGCTCACTGTGTGTTGTGTAAAAATACTTATTATTAAGGGGTTCTCCTACCCTGCACCATGGAAATTCATCATCCGAGCATCCCTTGGGAAACCCGTTATAACCCATTGAAAGAATCTTATTATCCGCGCTTACTATACATGCGCCTACCTGAGTGTTGGGATCCTTGGACCTCATGCCCGACAATATGGCAACACCCATAAAATATTCATCCCAGGAAATATAATCCTCTCGCTTATCGCTCATTGTACTCCTCCCCTGTTATATACCTCTGACAGATCATCTCGGTGTTTCAGCACCTGATACAAATACACTATTTATACATCTCACCTTCGATCCCTGCTACCTGCGACAGCCTGCGCACATGCTTTTCCTCACCGGAGAATTCCGTTGAAAAGAATATATCAACTATATCAAGCGCAAGATTGGGACCAATAACTCCTCCGCCCAAAGCCAGCACATTTGCATCATTATGCATTCTTGTTAACCTCGCGCTTGTGCAGTCGTTGCAAAGAGCAGCTCTTATACCCTTAACTTTGTTGGCAACTATGGATATGCCTATTCCGGTAGTGCAAAGTACAATACCCTTCTCGCATTCGCCGCTTGCAACCGCCTCTGCCGTTGCCCTGCCTATGGCAGGATAGTCAATGGAATTCTTATCGTAGCTTCCGAAATCCACAAGCTCATGTCCCTGCTCCTTAAGATGCTCCATAATAAGAAGCTTCATATCAAATGCGCCATGATCACAACCGATTGCTATCTTCATCTGAAATACCTCCAAATTTGTGTAAATATTTTTACATCATAAAATATATCTTATCCGAAACAGTCGCGCAAGTCCAACCTGCTTATTTAGGATTATACCTCAACCACCCGGTGGCCTGCTGCCTTGATAAGTCTGTTCATTATTGCCTGTCCTATTCTCGGCGTCGAGAAATCCTCCGAGTATATAATATCAATATCCTGTTTATCGCATTCCCTGAGCACATCATATAAATGTCTGGCTATCGAATACTCATCCTCCAGATCACCGATATTCATTATAAATAATTCTTTGCCGTAACGATTATCCTTCGGACTGACCGGGAAATCCTGTGCTCCACTCTGTGTTCCTTTCTCTGTTCCGGATCCCCTTTTCGTTTCAGGGGAAGCCGATATAACCCCGACTTTTTTTCCATCCTTAACGGCTTCAGCGGCGCCCTGCCTTATATATGAGATTACGGCATCTCTCTCACCTTTTACTATAGTAAGCTCGCCCTTGGGTGCATAGTGTCTGTATTTCATTCCCGGCGCCTTTGGGTGCAGTCCCTTCGTCTCCTCACCAAATACGGCCGGATCATACGAAACATCACCGAGGACATCTTTTATCATCTCTCCGTTTATATATCCCGGTCTTAATATCATGGGCCTGCTGCCCGTCATGTCAACTATGGTCGACTCCAGACCGATAACGGAGGATCCTCCGTCAATGATCATATCTATACGTCCGTCCATATCTTCAATAACATGCTCTGCCGTCGTAGTGCTGGGCCTTCCGGACAGATTAGCCGAGGGAGCTGCGATAAATCCGCCGGCTGCCTCTATGAAGCTCAGGGCTATCCGGTTATCCGGCATCCTGACGGCCACCGTATCAAGTCCTCCCGTAGTCTGGTCCGGAACGATCTTTTTCTTTTTAAATATCATAGTAAGCGGACCCGGCCAGTATTTTTCAGCCAGCTTCAGGACACCGTCACCTACCTCGTCAGCAATCCTGTACAGATCCTCCATCCTGTATATATGGACTATCAGCGGATTGTCTGACGGCCTTCCTTTGGCGGCATAGATCTTCCGTGAAGCCTCCGGATTCATTGCATCGCCCCCAAGTCCGTAAACCGTCTCCGTAGGGAACGCAACCAGCCCTCCGTTCTTAATGATATCCCCCGCAGCCTTCATATCTGCTGCGGTTATGTTGTTTTCATCTGCTTTAAGCAAAATTGTTTTCATATTCCATGTTTCACCATCTGTCATTTATCGCATAGTCAAGATTCTAACATAGCAAACAGGTAAAATACAATAGCCCTAAACCCATGTATATGATATAATGTTATCTATTCGGGCACATATTTGCTAATACGAAAGCGGAATATATTTCTTAATGAATGTATTTAAACAGTTCACTAAATATTCCCAATAGCAAAAGCATGAAATATTTTATACATGTCCTGAATGACAATAATTTATGCAGGAGACGATAAAATGCGCAGAAAAAGAGTATTGGTAACAGGTGGAGCAGGTTTCCTCGGATCAAACCTGTGTGACAGGCTTATTGCCGACGGAAATGATGTTATATGTGTGGACAATCTGTTCACAGGAAGCAAGGATAACATCCGCCACCTTCTCGGAAATCCCTATTTCGAATTCATAAGACATGATGTGATACAGCCTATATTTGTGGAATGCGACCAGATATATAATCTCGCATGTCCCGCAAGCCCTCTGTGGTATCAGAAGGATCCGATCTACACAACCAAAACATCCATTTACGGAGCCTTTAACACCCTGGGACTTGCCAAGAGAACAGGCGCCCGTATCCTTCAGACCTCCACTTCGGAGATATATGGAGATCCGGAATGCAATCCTCAGCCGGAAAGCTACAGGGGCTGCGTAAATACCATAGGTCCCCGTTCCTGCTATGACGAAGGAAAAAGAGTGGCGGAGACCCTTTTCTTTGATTATCACAGACAGCATAATGTTGATATAAAGGTTATGAGGATATTCAATACATACGGTCCCCGAATGGATATTGGCGATGGGCGTGTTGTATCCAATTTCATAGTTCAGGCACTTAAAGGCGAGGACATAACGATCTACGGGGACGGTTCGCAGACAAGGAGCTTCTGCTATGTAGACGACCTCATCGAAGGAATGGTTCGCCTTATGAACAGCCGCGATGGCTTCACCGGACCTGTTAATATCGGTAATCCCGGCGAGTTCACAATAAAGGAACTGGCCGAAATAGTGATCGAGCTTACGGGATCGGAATCAAAGCTCGTCTACAGGGATCTTCCTGTCGACGATCCCACCCAGAGACGTCCCGACATCACTTTGGCCAAGAAGGAACTTAACTGGGAGCCTACCGTTCATCTTAAAAAGGGACTGGTTTCCACGATCGCTTATTTCAGAGAGCTGCTTTAAAGTTCGATACAGCCCGGAGAGCCGGCTTATCTGATTTTTCATTATAAAATATTACTGCAGTTAAGGGAGAGGCACTATGTGGGTTGCTGATAAATGGACGGATTATGAAGTTATTGATACAGACAGGGGAGAGAAGCTTGAAAGATGGGGAAGCTATCTTCTGATACGCCCCGATCCGCAGGTCATCTGGGAAACAGGCAGAAATAAACCCGGATGGGAGAAACCCAACGCACATTATCACAGAAGCAGCAAAGGCGGAGGTGAATGGGAATTCTTCGATCTTCCGGATCAATGGTCAATAACCTACGGAAGCCTTACCTTCAACCTTAAGCCATTCTCTTTTAAACATACCGGACTCTTTCCGGAACAGGCCGCTAACTGGGACTGGTTTTCAGAAATTATAAGAAATGAAAAAAAGCCGATACGCGTTCTGAATCTGTTTGCCTATACCGGCGGCGCCACTCTGGCTGCGGCAAATGCCGGTGCACAGGTTACCCATGTTGATGCTTCCAAGGGAATGGTAACGTGGGCAAAAGAAAACGCAGTCAGTTCAGGTCTTAAGGATGCACCTATACGCTGGCTTGTCGATGACTGCGTCAAATTCGTGGAACGCGAGATAAGACGGGGAAACAAATATGATGCCATCATAATGGATCCTCCATCCTACGGACGCGGTCCCAAGGGTGAGATCTGGAAGATAGAGGATTCAATATATCCTTTTATCGGACTGTGTACCCAGATACTTGCCGATAATCCTCTTTTCTTTCTTGTCAATTCATATACTACAGGATTACAGCCGGCAGTCCTTTCATATATGATGAATACTGCGTTGGTAAAGAAATTCGGGGGGCAGGTAGATGCAGGTGAAATAGGTCTCCCGGTCACATCCTCCGGACTGATCCTTCCATGCGGAGCCTCGGGAAGATACTGCAGTTCCCGGTGCAATGCTTCTTAAATCCAATAAATACCTTTACCGGCTCAGATAAGATGTATATCATATTTAATGAGCAGGACAAGCTTTACGATCCACTGAACTATCGTGAGGGCTATTCCTATATACACAAAGATCAGTATCCTTCCGTCCTTATAATCGATTTGCCGCCACGTCATTTTCCGATTTTCTTTACATGTTTGTCCGGCAGTTTTCTTTTTGATTTCAGCGGAGTCTGAAGCACCCAATCCGGAAATACCCAACAGAGACCGGTCCCGGTGTATCAGGATAAACATCCTGATCATGAAGACAATATATACAGCTGCGGCATACAGTACAGTCGGATGGCATATGAAGCTCTTTAAGATATGTCCCTGAAATAAGGCTATGGCTGCTCTTGTGCCTCCGCATCCCGGGCAGTATAGTCCGGTCAGCGTTTCAAAATAGCAGTCGGGAACCCTCGTAAGCCACGAATCACCGAATACCCATATAAATATGGCTGCAGCAACTGCCGCAGCCAATAACCATTTACCGATTTCATAAAATGTTTTATCTATAGTTCCGGGCATTTTTATTCTTTGTACGTCTTGCATTTACAGATCAAAAACTTCATCAACCGAGTTTCTTATTTCTCCGTCCGAAAGATATCCCCCCAGCATAACCAGTCCCAGAATAAGGCCAAGACCTCCGGTAATAAGTCCCGCTATAGCCATCCCTTTTCCGTCATAGTGCTTGGTAAGAGTGATAATACCAAGAACTATCGCCGCTATGCATAAAGGAAGATTTGCGCAGGAGCATATACAGCAAACCATCGAAATGATGCCACATATAAGTGATGCAATGGAAAACCCGATATAGCCTCCGCCTTCCGTATATCCGTCATTGTAAGAATATCCGCCCTGATATCCGGCATCATAATAATTACTGCTGTCTGCGGTTCCCTCCGAACCTGTATCATAGCTTCCCGACGAACCGGAATCTGTATTATTGCTGTTGTCAGACCCCGTATCCCCGGCCATGGTATGGAATGCTTCACTTGCCGTATTATTAAGATCCTCAGCAGCCTGAACCGCTGATGCCTCAGCTTCCTCAATACCCTGCGAAGTACCGATCGACGCATCTGTTCCCGGAGCATCGGAACTAAATCCGGCCGACCCGGAATCCACAGCATTCTCTGTTACCGGAGAAGAAGTATCGTTATCATCATAAAGCCTTGCTCCGCATGATGTACAAAATTTGGTTCCGCTGTTTTCACTTCCGCACATACTACATTTCATATTATTTCCCCCGTATTTTCCAAGCTGTATAAAAGGACTGCAATTCCCCTTTTAATAAAGTAAACGCAGCTGTTACTGCGTTTACTATATCATAAACCCCACGGGCTTTCAACATTACTGTTATCGGGGATTATTTATTCCAGAATCCCTTCTTCTTTTTATCCTTCCCTTCAGACTGCTGTTCAACCGCATTAAGCGTATCTCCGCTTACCTTGTCAAATTCCTTAAGCAGCTCCTTCGCCTCATTGCTGAGACGGTCGGGTACCTGCACTACCAGTGTTACGTAATGATCGCCTCTTACCTGTTTATTTCTGAGAGATGGCATTCCCTTACCCTTCAGACGCACTCTGGTATCTGTCTGTGTGCCGGCTTTAACCTCATATATTACCTTGCCGTCTACCGTATCAATGTATATCTCACCACCGAGCGTAGCAACAGCAAAGGAGATGGGAGCCGTAGAATAAACATCCATATCGTTTCTCTGGAAGATAGGATGACGCTGGATCACAACCTCGACCAAAAGATCTCCTCTTGGTCCGCCATTCACTCCGGGTTCACCCTTCTCACGGATACGTACGCTCTGACCGTTATCTATACCTGCCGGAATCGATACCTGTATTTTCTTTCTGCTTGAAATATATCCCGTTCCATGACACTCCGGACATTTATCCTTAACCACCTTGCCGCTTCCATGACAATCAGGACAGCTTGACACATTACGCACCATTCCAAACAGTGACTGCTGGGTGTAAACAACCTGGCCCTTGCCACCACACTTGCTGCAGGTTTCAGGTGATGTACCCGGTCTTGCCCCGGTTCCCTTACAGTTGGTGCAGGGATCCTTAAGCGTAAGCTCGATCTCCTTATCAACTCCCGTCACAGACTCTTCAAAGGTAATCCTTACACTCGTACGGATATTGGCGCCCTTCATGGGACCGTTACTCGAACCTCCACCCCTAGTTCTGCCTGCTCCGAACAGATCACCGAAAATATCACCGAAAATATCAGAAAAATCAGCCCCTGTAAAATCAAATCCGCTGCCGAATCCGCCTGATCCTCCGTCAAAAGCAGCATGTCCGAACTGATCATACTGTCTCCTCTTATCGGGATCGCTAAGTACGGCATATGCTTCGCTTGCTTCCTTGAATTTTTTCTCAGCCTCCTTATCACCGGGATTTGCATCCGGATGATACTTTTTTGCAAGGGCTCTGTATGCTTTTTTTATCTCAGCCTCATCCGCGCTTTTATTAACGCCTAAGACCTCATAGTAATCCCTTTTAGTTTCTGCCATTGGTCTACCTCTTGATTTCCTCAACTAATATAACTGTTCCAAACAGTTACAAATATGCCTTTCAGGCTCAGTGCATCATAATAACTACAGCCCACTCCCGTCAGAGAGTGGGCATATAGCATATCTTAACCTGTAAATCTTAAACCTCTCTGTAGTCTCCGTCAACTACATCGCTGTCATTATTATCGGTGTTTGCCGAACCCATGTCAGGACCTGCCTGTCCGCCCATGTTACCCATATCCGGGCCTGCGCCCTGGGCAGCCTGAGACTGTTCATACATCTTCTCAAACAGCTTCTGTGCAGCCGTCATCGCCTTTTCCTGTGCAGCTTTGAGCTCAACCACCTGCTCCTCACTCATATTCTCAGGATCGCATTTCTCAACCAGATCCTTAAGATTCTTGAGCTCTGCCTCAACATTTGCCTTATCCGAAGGATCAAGCTTATCGCCCACTTCTTCTATTGCCTTCTCTGTCTGGAATACGAAGGAATCGGCATCATTCTTGGCATCAATGGCTTCCTTACGCTTCTTATCCTGTGCTTCGTACTCAGCAGCTTCCTTAACAGCCTTCTCTATCTCATCATCTGACATATTGGAGCCCGATGTAATGGTAATATGCTGTTCCTTACCTGTACCAAGATCCTTGGCAGACACATTAACGATACCGTTTGCATCAATATCAAAGGTAACCTCTATCTGAGGAACGCCTCTCCTTGCCGGAGGTATACCGTCAAGGCGGAACTGACCGAGGGACTTATTATCCCTTGCGAACTGTCTCTCACCCTGTACTACGTTGATATCAACCGCAGTCTGGTTATCGGCAGCTGTAGAGAATATCTGACTCTTCTTTGTAGGTATTGTAGTATTTCTTTCAATAAGTCTTGTTGCGACACCGCCCATTGTCTCAATAGACAGTGAAAGAGGTGTAACATCCAGAAGCAGGATCTCACCTGCTCCGGCATCGCCGGCAAGCTTACCACCCTGTATTGATGCACCGAGTGCAACACACTCATCGGGATTAAGTGACTTGGAAGGCTCCTTACCCGTAAGCTGTTTAACCTTATCCTGAACAGCAGGGATACGTGTCGAACCACCTACCAAAAGTACCTGTCCAAGCTCTGAAGCGGATATACCTGCATCCTTAAGAGCATTCTGTACAGGAATCGTGGTAGCTTCTACAAGGTCATGTGTAAGCTCATCGAACTTAGCCCTTGTAAGGTTCATATCAAAGTGCTTGGGTCCCTCGCTCGTTGCCGTGATAAACGGAAGATTTATATTGGTAGTAGTCGCACTTGACAGTTCCTTCTTAGCCTTCTCAGCCGCTTCCTTAAGTCTCTGCAGAGCCATCTTATCGTTTGAAAGATCAACTCCTTCATTCTTCTTAAACTCTGACAGCATATAATCCGTGATCTTCTGGTCGAAATCATCACCGCCGAGCCTGTTGTTTCCGTTGGTAGCAAGAACCTCGATAACGCCCTCACCTATTTCAATAATGGAAACATCGAAGGTACCGCCGCCAAGGTCGTATACCATTATCTTCTGTTCCTTCTCATTATCAAGACCGTAAGCCAATGCTGCGGCTGTAGGTTCATTGATGATACGCTTAACATCAAGTCCGGCAATCTTTCCTGCATCCTTTGTAGCCTGACGCTGTGAGTCATTGAAATATGCGGGAACCGTTATGACAGCCTCCGTTACCTTCTCTCCCAGATAGCTTTCAGCATCTGCCTTAAGCTTCTGAAGAATCATTGCGGAAATCTCCTGCGGTGAATACTTTTTGTCATCTATTGTTCTCTTGTAATCTGTTCCCATCTCTCTCTTTATGGAAGAAATGGTCTTCTCTGCATTCGTAACCGCCTGACGCTTTGCCGGCTCACCTACGAGCCTTTCGCCTGTTTTTGTGAAAGCCACTACAGACGGAGTTGTTCTTGAACCCTCTGTATTTGCTATTACGGTGGGCTTACCACCTTCCATTACTGCTACGCAGCTGTTTGTTGTTCCTAAATCGATACCTATTATTTTTCCCATAACTTTATCCTCCTGTTTATACTTTCTATCATTTCTGAATTATATTTTTATGTTAAAAGCTTCCTCTTAACCGAAGAACCTTGTTTTGTATATCATGCAGTCGTCCCGGCTTATCATTCCGAATATATCATATCCGGATCATATCTAAGGTACCACTGCCACCATCGAATGCCTGACCACGCTGTCACGGTACATGTAACCTTTCTGCATTTCCTGTGCCACATGACCGCTTTCGTACTCTTCACTCTCAACCTGCATTACCGCATTGTGGAAGTCCGGATTGAACTCTGCTCCCAGAGCTTCTATCGGCTTAACTCCGATATTGTCAAGCTCAGTCATAAGCTGCTTATAGATCATGCGCATTCCTTCCGTGAACGGAGAATCCGCTTCATCCGCAGGGACTGTATCAAGCCCCCTCTCGAAGTTATCTATAACCGGAAGTATCTTCTCGATAACTGATTTTGCACCCATCTCATACATGGATGATTTTTCCTTTTCGGTACGCTTGCGGAAATTATCGAACTCAGCCATCTGACGCTTTACCTGATCAGTCAGAGCCTCTATCTTTTCATCCTTTTTATCCTTCTTTTCTTTCTTCTTAAATAGCTTTTTCTTTTCCTTTCCTTCAGCTGCTTCGTCGCTTTCTTCCGTTTCCGCTTCCGTTTCTCCCTCTTTCGTGGTCTCTTCGGCATCTGCATCCGCGTTTACGTTTTCTTCATTCTGTTGTGTTTCCCCGGCAGCTTCTGTATTATCAGAGGATTTATTGTCGTTGTCTTTCCCGCTTTCCTCTTCGGTCACGACAGCCTCATCCTCCTGTATGACAGTCTCTTCATTTAAATCTTTTTCAGCCATTTTTCAACAGCTCCTTTCCAAAACTTTATATTATTTATTTTTCCCCTTATGATCTTATTATTGTAAGAAGTACTTCGTACTTCTTCTGAATACGCTCGCCGCTAAGGCATCATAAGGAATCCACCGTCGCTATCGCTTCCGGTTCCCCTTATGATCTTTCTTATAAATACTGTCGAGCTGACTGGTTATGGACTTCAGTGTCTTTACAACCTTATCGTAATCCATTCGTTTCGGACCTATTATACCTATCGTTCCGCGCATTCCTTCATCAAGCTCATAGGTCGCGGTCACAACACTGCAGTCTTTCATGTTATGAACCGGTGATTCCTCACCTATATAAACCTGTATCCCCGTACTGTCCACATCCTGATTGGAAAGTGTTTCATACACGATATCCGAAAGCTGTTTCTTCTCTTCAAATGCTGTAATGATCTCACTTGCCTTCTCATGATCACTAAGCTCGGGATACTTGAAAATATTATTTGCACCGCTTGTATAGATTTCCAGATCTTCATCGGCCTTGATCGCTTCACCGACAGCATCGATAACATCACTTATAACCTCTGAGTGGATACCTGCCTGCTCTTTCATCTTCTGGATAGCCGCCAAAGATATTTCCTCTATTGACAGACCGTTAAGGTGCGTATTTAAAAGTATGTTCAGCTTAAGTAAAGTCTCGTCATCAAGATACTGCTGTACATCTATTATCTCGTTCTTGATTATATTCCCTTCCACAACTATGACCGCCACTATCTGATCGTCACCCATCCTGGACAGCTGTATGAATTTAAGCTTGTTCTGATGATATCTGGGAGCCGATATCATTGCGGCATAATTCGTATTCACCGACAGAGACTTGGCTATCTGCTTAAGCACCTGTTCCATCTTGTCCGCCTTCTCGATGAGTATTTCCTTCATCTCATCGACTTCCTTCTCCTTGTCGGCCATAAGGTGATCCACATAAAATCTGTAACCTTTATCGGAAGGAATACGACCTGCGGAAGTATGAGGCTGCATTATATATCCCATCTCCTCGAGATCTGCCATTTCATTACGGATAGTGGCAGAACTCAGATTAAGGTCTGTATACTTGGATATTGTTCTTGAGCCTACCGGTTCACCTGTATCAAGATAAGTCTTGATTATAGCTAACAGGATCGTTTCCTGTCTGCTGCTTAGCTCCACTGAACAACACCTCCCTCTTATATCCTTCCGATACTGTTAGCACTCATTAAAGAGGAGTGCTAACATCTATAGATAAGATATCACTCCATTTCTTATATGTCAAGTGTAATATTCGCAGTTTTTTAAAAAGAAACAAACAAAAGGCATCGATATTATAACCGATGCCTGTCCGTTTCATATAAATGATTCCTGAATACTATAGGTAATTAAACCTCGAAGTCACACTTAGCTTCTCCATTAACTGTGCAATATACCTTTCCTTCATTTGCGTTGAAGTATGCAACTGCACCTTCGCCTGCCTTCTTGGCAACCTCTGCCTTGAGCCAGTCAAGATCAACCTCGTTTCCGTTGAACTGAATTTTAACTGCTACTTCAGCAGCCTTCTTAGCTGCCTTAGGTGCTACTTCCTTCTTGGGAGCTGCTGCCTTCTTAGCTGCCTTGGGTGCTGCTTCCTTCTTGGGAGCTGCTGCCTTCTTAGCTACTGCTGTTGTCTTCTTGGGAGCTGCTGCCTTCTTAGCTGCTGCTGTCTTGGTCTCTACTGCTGCATCTGCTTTAACTTCCTCAGCCTTCTTGGGTACAGCTGTAGGTTTCTTAACTTCTGCCATGATGATCTCCTTTCCTTTTCCCACGACAAGTATAAACTTATGATAAAAAAATTATAAACATTTGTATATAACAATAGGTATTATATCGTATTTTCATGAAATGTCAAATTATAAAAACACAAAAATCAAAATTTCATTAAAACCCACAAAAAAACAGGTTCACGGCATGCCTGTTTTGAACCTGTTTTCCATATTCATTTCACATAAATTTTAAAGTATGGAATATCCAAGACTCTTTCCGTCATTGACAAACATCTGAACTGTCTCAAGTGAAAGCTGTGTGAGATCCTTTCCGAGATTAGGAAGCTTGGCAAGTATATTGTTTGTTACCGTAATGATATCCGTTCCGCACTGATCAGCCTGAATTATATTGTACAGTTCACGGCAGCTTGCCCACAACGATAAGGTTCCGGGTTTCGCCTTACAGATCTCCGTTACCTCTTTCATTACCGGAACGGCATCCACCCCGGTATCAAGTATCCTTCCCGCAAAAACAGAGACTACATTCTGTGTCCCTTCAGCAAACGCATCAACGACAGAACGTACCTGCTCGAGTGTAAGGATCGCCGTTGCGTTTATTCTGATACCTTTTGAAGATAACTTCTTTATAAGAGGTACGCTCGATTCTCCCTTTGAATTGGTAATGGGTATTTTAACGTACACATTATCTCCGAGTGCGGATATGAATTCAGCTTCCTTTTCCATGGTATCAAAATCATCTGCAAACACCTCGAGAGAAAGCGGCAGATCGGGTATCTCCTTTATCGCTTCTTTGGCAAAGGTCACATAATCCTTAACACCTGCCTTTTTCATGAGTGTAGGATTGGTAGTGAATCCCTTCACATATCCTTTCCTGTATTCTTCCTTCATAGCTTCTATGTCCGCGCCATCTGCATAAACCGTTACTCTAAGATCTTCAAACTTCATACTCATACTCCCTTCTGCTATTGCTTCATTAACCCCTTTTGATCAATTACAGTGAACGAATTAATTTATTATATTTACCGTAACTCATTTACCGTAACTTCCTATGAACGCGCCCGTCACTTAAGCATTTATGGCGTTGACCATGAGGTGCCATATTACTCCCTGCCATCCTTCGGCATGTGGTGTGATCCTTTCATCACTCACAACAGGAATAAGAACACATGCATCACTGACCTGCTTCGAATATCCCCCGGTTCTTGATACGATCGAGATAACCTTTGCTCCCCTTTCCTTTGAAAGCTTAAGCGCATTTACAATATTAAGGCTTGTCGTTTCCGAACCACCTCCCACAGAGAATACCATGATGCAGTCTTTATCATTAACTCTGGATGTCTTAAGCCACTCACTGAAGGTGGTCTCCCATCCCTCATCGTTGGTACGCGCCGTCAGTTCCGATACATTATCTGTCGGAGCATAGGTCTCAATCTTTCCTATCTTTCTGAAATCATTTACAGCATGTGAAGCATTGGCTGCGCTTCCCCCTACACCCAGAATAAAAAGACGGCCTCCTTTATCCCTCACTTCTTTAAGGATCTCAATTCCCTTTGCGATCTCATCTCTTGGTATGGTATTGACGATCTGAACCGTCTCCTCCATATACTTGTCAATGTAGCTTGTACCCATTATCTGTAACCTCCTGTTTATATATTTAGCAAACGACAAAGACATCTTTAATTTTTCGTTTGCTATATACTCATTATCGCCGGTCACTCTTTCATGTTCCGTTTCCGGCCTGTCCCGCCATATATTTTTCTGATCATCATCTGATCACAGCCTGATTTCGATCCGGTATAATATCCGCCGCCTCAGATACGTTATGTACTATATGATCCGGATCTATATCGCACAGCTTCTTGCAGGCGTCACATTTAAGCTCCCCGATATAGACTGTCTTTACTCCCGCAGCCTGACCTGCAACAATATCGGTAAAGGAATCTCCTATCATATAGGAATTATCGTAATCTATATTGCAGATATCCTTCGGCTTCAGTAAAAGACCGGGCTTAGGCTTCCGGCAGTCACAGGTCTTTATCAGGAACTTTTCCTTAGTGTACTCACTCATTTTGGGATAATGAGGACACATAAAGATACCGTCTATATCAATTCCCTTATCGGAAAGCTGCTCGGCAAAAAGCGTGTTTATGTCATACAGTGTCTTAAGGCTGCTCTTACCCTTGGCTGCTCCCGGCTGGTTGGTGGCAAGGAATACATAATATCCTTTCTCTTTGATGCGTCTTAATGCATCCTCCGCTTCCGGGAACGGTTTAAATTCGGAAAGCTTCTGAGGAGAATCCATCTGCTCCGTATCATCATTGAATACGATTTCGTTAAGCACACCGTCTCTGTCAATAAATACAGCCGGATGGCTCTCATTAAACCTGTGCTTCACATATGACCTGAATTCATTCAGCGATTCAGGACTGCCTATCTCATAAAAGCGTTTCGTGACTATATGTGCTGTGATCTTCTTATCCAGGCTGAGCTGCTTCTGAAGTACGGCTATATCAAATTTCAACACAGTCTTGCCGTCAGTCTGTTCCCTTTCTTTTCCTCCGGAAAGTATGCTCTCCAGATAGTCATCCTCAAACAGCTCTTTACTGTACATGCATACACCGTAATCGATATAATCCATCTCGGGTTTTATGTCCCGTTTATCGTACAGTTCTATCTCCCTGCCGTTCATGATAACATTGGACTTATCAAAACGGTTACCGTTCTTAAGAACAGTCATAAGCGCCTTCATACCGCGCTGCTTGCCTTCAAAATATCGGTAAACGGTTTCTTCATAATCTATGTCCATGAAGGAATCCCCGTACATAAGAAGGAAATCATCCTCCAGAAGATCATACGCCCGTTTTACAGCACCCCCTGTTCCGAGAAGCTCCTTTCCGTCATAGCAGTAGGTAATGGATATTCCGAGCCTGCTGCCATCTCCGTAGTACTCCTCTATCATCTCGGCCCTGTAGCCTATCAGAAAGAGAAACTTACGGAATCCATGATGCATGAGAAGCTTAAGGGAGTAATCAAAAAACGGCCTGCCTTCCACATCAACCAGAGGCTTGGGACACTCCTTGGTGAATTCCTTTAGCCTTGTTCCCAGGCCACCCATCAAAACCACTATCTGTATGTTTTCTGTATCTGTATTATAATCCGACATTTTTTCACCCGGAAACCAAACCATTAAAACATTCAATACAACTGATCAGAGAATCCTTGCTCCCTCCATTTCGAAACGGAATCTTACCTCTTCCATTCCGGTTGCTTCCATTGCTTTACGCAGCCTTCTCTTGTCTTCGCAGTAGAACATCAGGAATCCGCCTCCGCCTGCGCCTATCATTTTACCGCCTTTGGCGCCGTTCTTAAGAGCCAGATCATACCATTCATCGATCTGGGGATTGCTCATACCGCCCGATCGCTTCTTCTTATATTCCCAATGGACATTCATTATATCCGCAAAAGCATCCAGATCACCGGACTCAAAAGCTTTCTTGCTCTGATACCCCAGATCCTTTACAAAATCCAGATTCTTAAGCATATCGGAATTCTTATCCCTGCTCTTGTCATCCTGTTCCTTGAGAATGCTGCCGGCAGAACGCGAGAAACCGGTAAAATACAGGATCAGATTGTCCTCAAGATTGTATAAGGTCTCCTTAGATATATTAAGCGGATCAACCCACACATACCCATCCTTGTGAAAGTTCATGCATGTTATCCCGCCGTAAGCAGCTATATACTGGTCCTGCTTTCCGATAGGCTCCTTAAGACGGTTCATCTCTATCTCACATGCCTCCTCAGCCAGCGTTCTCGTACTTACGATATTTCCCTGCATTGTGTGCAATGCCCTAAGGAGTGCCGTTGTAAAGCTGCTCGACGAGCCGAGTCCTGTACCTGCAGGAATATCGGCCATAGAACAGATCTCAATATGATTCTTCTTCCAGTCAAGCATTTTCAGAGCTTCACGGATGATAGGATGCTGTATCTCATTTATCTCCTGTACATGCTCGAACTTCGAATACTTAAGATAATATCCCTTATCAAAGGTCTCATGCAAAGTTATATATACATACTTATCGATCGCCGCCGAAATAAGAAATCCTTCCCTCTGCTGATAATACGAGGGGAGATCGGTCCCACCGCCTCCAAGTGATATCCTTAACGGACTGCGTGCAACAATCATCTTACTCTTCTCCTTTTGTCAATTAAAAAATCCCCATTTGAATGACGCATACGCGAAATTAAATGAGGACAATACTCTCAATCTGTAAAGATTTATTTGCCCATCCTTTTCTCCTCGCGCAAATACTCATTACAATATCATGATTTGATCCGGCCTGCCGGCTTTCACATTATCCTATCCTTTTCCCACCAAGATAATGTATTCCGAAATCCACCATTGCCGATATATTGATGTTAACATAATATATTCTTTTTTTCAAGTAAAAAAATACGTAATACCTGTGCCCGCTTATTCTCGTGCTTCAAACACCCACGGATTAGCCATCAGATATTCAACAGTCTTAACCACTCCGTCCTCTATAGAAGCCTTCGGAGTCCATCCCAGAGATCGTACCTTCCTTGTATCCAGATAAATGAACGGATTATCACCTATCCATCCCCTCTCTCCGCCGGCATATGTAAGATCGGGAGTCACTCCGAGCTTACCGCAGATGAAACGTACGGAATCATTTACCTCAACATATTCATCCGTCCCGAGATTATAGATATTTACCTTTTCTTTTGCATTCCTGACTACCGTAAGTATTGCTTCCATGCAGTCCTTAACATAAAGGTATGATTTCTTCTGATGACCGTCCCCAAGAATGTGAAGATGATCGGGATCGTCCTTAAGTCTCTTACAGAAATCAAAAACATGGCCATGTGTATACCGCTCTCCCAAAATGGAAACGAAGCGGAAAATATATGCCGTATAATCAAACCCTTCCGCATAAGCGGCAAGCAGACCCTCGCATGCAAGCTTGCTGGCACCGTATAACGATGTCTGGATCGGGAACGGAGCATTCTCGGGAGTAGGGATCACTTCAGCTTCGCCATATACAGAACCTGTCGAAGAAAAACCTATTTTCTTTATATCGTTTGCTCTCATTGCTTCGAGCACATTATAGGTTGCTATAGTATTCTGCTCAAGATCCTTTCTGGGATGTTCACAGCCCATCCGCACATCAGCATTGGCCGCAAAATGAAATACAAACTCACAACCCTTCATTGCATTCGTCAATGCATCGAGATCGAGCGTATCCCCTTCAACCAGAGTAAATCTGTCATTCTTAAGAGCATCCTCAAGAAATTCCTTTCTTCCCGTCGAAAAATTATCATATGCGATAACTTCATTCTCCGGTTCACTGAGGAGCCTGTCTACCATATTTGATCCGATAAAGCCGGCACCGCCGGTAACAAAATACTTCATAACAGCTTATTTTCCTTTTCTTTTATATATCTGCTTTTTCTGTTCCTATAACGGTCACAGATCTCTCATGGCTTCCTCTGCCATCTTCTTAAGCATGATCGCATCTCTGTCAATCTCTTCGTCGTACTGTACGCAGCCCATCATCATCTCCACGCGTATTTCATTATCTTCTTTAACACCTTCATAGAGATCATTATCATTCAGCTTATCGGCAAGACGTTCCTCAACCAGTCTTGCACCTGCAAGATCGCAGGTAAGGATTACTCCGAAGCTGCCTTCCGAATCAATTGCATATACCCTGTCTTCAAGACGTACCGTATCACATACTGCCTTGGAAAGTCTTATTACAACATCATTGAACTCCTTTTTGACAAGCACTGCCTTAAGTTCATTCAGATACTTGGGCCTTAATATCATCAGACAAATATTCTTATTGTTTCTTTCCGCATATGAAATCTGAGTCTGTATATCCATATACATGCTTCGAAGATTGTACAGCCCCGTAACAGGATCGGTCATGACCAGTTCATTTATCTGCTCCAGCATAACTTCTCTTGTACGTTCAAGTTCTTTCTTTGATTTATCTATAAACGAATATCCCAGAACGGTCAGTCCGGGAACCAGTATCCATCCAAGCACCGCCCTGTTATCGGAACCCTGGGAAGACATGACCCTGTATCCGATAAATATAACCGTCTGCAACGCTGCCAGTATCATCGCACCGTTTATCACGCGAAAGGCAGCAAGAACTGCTACGCCAAAAGTCACGCCAACCATCGTCAGATTCAGCTTATAGACATCACTATCAGAGTTTGCCATAACAATTGAAGCAATTATAAATGCACAGAAAACTATTACAGTTCCCATGTCATACAGCATTTTGTCAGTATAACGATCCTTCTTTTTGTCCTTACCGTTATCTGTATCTTCCGATACGGCCGTGCCCCTCTTAAACCTGTCTGCCCGTTTCACACCGGAGAACCTTTTGCCCCCGGAACTCTTACCGTCTCTCCCGTCATCACCGGCCGTATTCCCTGTCTTACTATTAACAGTTCCGGCAACTTCCTTCGCTGCCTCTTTATCCTTACCCATTTTTAACATATATCCCTCCGGAAAAATGCCGTAAAGAAAGTATATCACAGTTCACCGCATATTTCCAGTATTCCTGCCCCTAAAACGGGAGGATGCCGGCGGACAATGTCCTCCGGCATTTATTATGAAAAAGTATTATCTGTTTACTCTGTCTCTCATCAGCTTATGATAAGAGTATAATTCCCATAAATGTATAAAAAATGATTCAGGAATTAAGATTCTTTTAAATAAATATGAACATTCTGTAACCACTAACATTTCACCGGTTCAGGGTATTCCTCACCAAATGTTTCAACCGTAACGCTTGTCATGATCTGAGGCTCCACAGGCATATCCGAATAATCGGTTCGGCATTCCGCTATGGCATTAACCACATCCATACCCTCTGTTACCTTCCCGAAAGCAGCATATGCTCCGTCAAGATGCGGCGAATTCTTATGCATGATAAAGAACTGTGAACCAGCCGAATCCGGCATCATTGTTCTTGCCATCGAAAGAACACCCTCATCGTGCTTAAGATCGTTATTAAAACCGTTCTGGGAAAACTCACCTTTAATACAGTAGCCCGGACCGCCTGTTCCTGTGCCCTCAGGACATCCACCCTGAATCATAAATCCTTTTATAACTCTGTGAAATGACAGACCGTCATAATAACCCTTCTGTACAAGACTGATAAAATTATTTACTGTATTTGGGGCAATGTCGGGATATAATTCTGCTTTGATCACTCCTCCCGAATTCATTGTTATAGTTACTATAGGATTAGCCATTATTTTCCTCCCGTTTATTTATTGCTCAAGTATTCATCTATTGCTTTTATTGCCTCATCCTCATCCTTACCGTCTGCCGATACTGTAATTGTATCGCCTGTCTTAAGGATCAGGGACATCATTCCCATTATGCTTTTTGCGTTAACCTTCTTTTCTCCTGTCTCAATGTAGATAGAACTCTCATATCTGCTGGCAACCTGCACAAGCATCGCGATAGGTCTGGCCTCCAGTCCGTTTTCAAGCTGAATGGTAATGCTTTTTTTCTTCATAATAATCTCCTCCCTCCTTATGATAACATATATATGATATGAAATATTTCGTATTATTCAAGTTTATACATGCTCCCGGCCAGAGCCGATATTTTACGCAGTCTGTGGTTTACTCCGGACTTCCCCAACGGAGGATCGCACATCTGTCCCAGTTCTTTAAGAGAAGCATCCGGATTATCCAGTCTTAGCTGTGCCAGCTCCCTTAAACCCTGCGGCAGCTTTTTGTATTCAGGCATTCCCATAACCGTTCTTATATCTTCTGCCTGCTTTACAGCTGCTGTCACTGTCTTGTCAATATTTGCCGTTTCACAATTAACCCGTCTGTTAAGCGAATTACGCATGTCCTTGAGTATCCTGGAATTCTCGAATTCCATGAGTGCCACATGCGCTTCCATAACATTAAGCATATCAACTATAGATGAGCCTTCCTTAAGATATACGACCGGACGGTTCTTACGTTCCACTTCCCTTGCCGATATATCAAAGTGTCTCATTATCTCCGTAATACATTCTGCCTGTTTCAGGTCCCTGCACACTATTTCAAAATGATATGACTTGTTAGGATCCGAAACAGAACCGGATGCCAGAAATGCACCCCTCAGATAGGCTCTCATACAGCAGGATTTCTGAAGAAGCAAATCTCCCGAAACAGCCTGTCTGAGCTTCCTTATCTCTTCTTTATCATCAATTGCGAAACCAGCTGCTGAGCCGTTTTTTTCGCTCTTACTTTCATTCTTACATATATTAAATGTTTTTGTCAGTAATGTAAAGCACTTTTCAGCTACATATCTGTTATCGGAATCAAAGGAAACGAAATCTACGTCATCATTGCAGATATCAATCCCTCCAAAGGAAATAAGCGCCGAAAGTTCTGCAAGACGGCAATGCCTTGAAGCTCCGATATGCTTAAACAGCTCATCCTTAACCGTTCCTGCGAATGACATAAAACAACCCTACATCTTTCTCTTGGCATCCTTATCTATATCCCTGTGCTCTATTCTGAACCCGTAGTCCTCATAACTGTTCATACGTTCAAACAGCGCATTGGCCAGGGTAACGCTCCTGTGCTTTCCGCCTGTACAGCCTATAGCCACAACCAGCTGATTTTTCCCCTCTATTATATAATTGGGAAGGAGGAAAAGCAGCATATCCTTAAGCTTATCAAGGAAGATATCCGCATCCTCGAACGACATGACATAGTCCCTGACCTCACGGTCATTACCGTTCTTGTACTTTAATTCTTCAAAATAATAAGGATTAGGCAAGAACCGTACATCAAATACCAAGTCTGCGTCTATCGGAATTCCATATTTGAATCCAAAGGAAACTATGGTAACATACAGATTCTTATATGCCTTATTCTCGATAAATATTTTATCGAGCTCCGCCTTGAGCTCTCTCGTCAGCATACGGCTGGTGTCTATTATATAATCGGAACGCTGCTTAATGATCTTAAGTGCCTCACGCTCCTTTTTTATCCCTACATCCACTCTTCCGTCGCCTGCAAGAGGATGCGATCTTCTTGTTTCCTTGTACCTCTTTATTAAAATCTCATCTCCGGCTTCAAGAAAAAGTATACTGTAGCTTACGTTATGATCCTTAAGCCCTTCAAGATTTACAAGCAGCTCATCAAAGGAATGAGCTGCTCTTACATCCACTCCCAATGCCGCCTTTTCTACCTCACTGTCCGGAAGAGCCAACAGTTCGGTGAACTTACCTATAAGCGGAACCGGAAGGTTATCCACACAATAGTATCCGCTGTCTTCCAAAAACTTTAGTGCAGTACTCTTACCTGCCCCTGACATTCCCGTAACTATTACCAGTCTCATGACCTACTTCCACCCAAGAAAACAAATCTCCGGTTCCAATTTAACATGGAAACGGTCAAATACTCTTTTCTGAACCTCTATCATCAGCTTAAGGATATCAGATGCAGTTGCATTACCTGTGTTGATAATAAATCCGCAGTGCTTGTCCGATACTCGTGCACCACCTATCTGATGTCCTCTTAAGCCGGCATCTTCGATCAGCTTACCTGCATAATGCTTTGCCGGTCTTTTGAATGTAGATCCTGCACTGGGGTAATCCAGCGGCTGCTTGGCATTGCGCTGCTCCTTGTAATCATCCATTCTCTTCTGGATGATCTCCTCATTGCCCTTCATAAGCTCCATTTCCACTTCAAGGACTACGAACGGATGCTCTTTTACCAGACTGTGTCTGTATGAAAAATTCATTTCCGATGAAGCATATTCACATTTCATCATATATTTAAGATCAAGCATCCTTACAAGGCGGACTACCTTGACTATTTCAGCTCCATATGCTCCTGCGTTCATTGTTACCGCACCGCCTATTGTACCGGGAATTCCACTGGCAAACTCCAGTCCCGAAAGTCCCTGTCTGAAGGCTTCATTGGCAGCTCTTACCACCAGAGCGCCTGCCTTTGCAGTCATATTATTTCCGAACACCGATATCTCACTGTAATTATGATACAGCTGGATAACGCAGCCCCTGTAGCCGGCATCCGAAACCAGCAGATTGGTTCCGTTACCCATTATGAAATATTTTTCTTTTTCAGCCCTCAGTGCTTTGATACAGTCTATCAGCTGTCCATCAGTCTGCGGTGTTATAAAGACATCCGCGGGTCCTCCTACCTTAAATGATGTATGGCTTTTCATTGGTTCATTCACCTTGATATCTTCTGCCGGCAAAATCCCCTTAAGGGTCGAAATCGTACTCTCTTTCATAACTGATCTCCCACTTTTGTCATAAGACTATAAATTTATCTTTATTCCAAAACAAGCTTAGCCGCGCCATAAATTCCCGCATCATTTCCAAGTGTTGCAAGTTTGAACCTGGCATCACGGCTTGCATGGAATACATATTCCTTATAATACTTCTGTATATATTCAAGAAGGATAGGACCTGCCTTGGATACGCCGCCGCCTATAACAAACACCTCCGGATTGGTGACCGCTGCCACGGTAGCAAGCCCTTTCCCGAGGAATTCACCAAACTGCTCCGCAATTTCCATTGCCAACAGATCGCCCTCTTTAACAGCGTCAAATACTGTCTTCGCAGTTACTTCTTCTTTCCTTATCAGGCTTTCCATATTATCGGCCTTAAGTCTTCTGTTTGCCAGTCGTACTATACCGGTTGCCGAAGTATACTGTTCGAGGCAGCCTCTGTTTCCACATCCGCATATCTCGGTTTCATTATCATTTATATGAATATGACCGATCTCTCCGCCTCCGCCAAGGCTTCCGGTAATGACCTTACCATCAATAATAACGCCTCCACCTACACCTGTTCCGAGAGTTACGACTACAAGATCCTTGAAACCTTCACCGCCTCCCTTCCACATTTCTCCAAGAGCTGCTACGTTTGCATCATTGGCAGCTCTTACGGGAAGCTTAAGCAGACGGAACAGTTCCTGCTGCATATTCATAACGCCCCATCCGAGATTAACGGCTCTGTATATAACTCCGTCCTTATCAACCGGTCCCGGAGCACCTGCCCCCACCCCGATTATATTATCCCTTGTAAGTCCTCTCACTTCCATTTCGGACTTAATACTGTCCGCTATATCCTCAAGGATATGTTCTCCCTTGTCTTCCGTTCTTGTAGGAATCTCCCATTTATTAACTACATCGCCGCCGGGAGTAAACATACCAAGCTTAATAGTTGTTCCTCCGATATCCGCTCCAAAACAGTATCTGTCAATTTCTTTACTCATAGCAATCTCCTTATAACCTTATCATGTATTTAAATATGTATCTTATTCATCATCCTCCGACTTCTTCTTAAACTGGTTCTGAAGTCTTGAATACAGCTCCTGTGCCGCATTATATCCCATCTTCTTCTGACGGTAATTAACAGCCGCCGATTCACATATGATCGCAAGATTTCTTCCGGGTCTTATCGGAATATTATGGCACACTACCCTGTTACCCAGATATTCGATATAATTCTCCTCCAGGCCTATCCTGTCATAATCCTTATCTTTATCCCACTCTTCAAGTCTTATAACAAGGTCTATAGACTGCGTATCCTTAACACATGAAACACCAAAAAGCATCTTAACATCCACGATTCCTATACCTCTGAGCTCTATAAGATGCTTGGTTATGTCAGGCGCTGAACCTATAAGAGTTTCTTCTGATACTTTCCTTATTTCAACAACATCATCGGTCACGAGACGGTGTCCTCTCTTTATAAGCTCAAGAGCAGCCTCGGATTTTCCTATTCCGCTCTCACCTGTTATCAGCACACCCTCACCATACACATCTACCAAGACTCCGTGAACTGAAATACATGGAGCCAGTTCAACATTAAGCCACCTTATTATCTCGGCCATAAAATCTGATGTTGCTCTTTTAGTTACCAGTATCGGAACTCCCTTTTCCCTGGCAACATCAACAAAAGTCGGATCCGGCTGTATCTCCCTGCAGAACACAAAACATGGTGTGCTGTGCGAAAGCACATGCTCATATCTTTCCTTTTTATCCTTCGGGTCAAGCCCTTCCATATAAGTCGCCTCAACGAATCCGATGATCTGTACACGGGAAGCCTCATAGTGCTGAAGGTATCCCGCCAGCTGAAGAGCCGGTCTGTTGATATCGGGGATGGTTATCTTCCTTCCCTTGACATCAATATCCGGAGTGAGGTTCACCAATTCCATTTTTTCAATTAATCTGCTTACCGCTACTGTTGACATATACGTCCGCCTTTCATCTCTGTATGACTTTCTGAATGCAAACAAGGAAATGCATTCAGAAATCATGCGTTTCGCATGACACGCCTCTGCTTTCAGCAGAGCCTGGTCCAGTACGAATACCGAATTTCTGATGAAATTCGCTATTCTATGATACCTCAAATGCAACTGTCTCCTGTGGATCTTATCCAGAGTATTGCATACCATGATATAGTATACCACATGTCTTTTAAGCATTCCACTTATACTTTCTCAAATTATAACTATTCGGAAAAGTCTCACTCCCCGTTTTCACTTCCTGAAAAAATCATAAACACTCCGGGCAGATTTTCTATCCATAGAAGGCACTTCCATCAGTCGTTCGATATCTGCGGCTTTTATTTCTTCAATGGAGGCAAAGCTCTTCATAAGTGCACGCCTTCTCTTCTCGCCGATACCTTCTATGTCATCAAGTACCGAATGAACCTGACCCTTACTTCGAAGCGATCTGTGGAATTCTATCGCAAAGCGGTGTGCTTCATCCTGTACTCTTGTAATAAGCTTAAAGGCCTCTGAATTACGTGATATGGGTATTTCGATATTGTTATAATAAAGCCCTCTCGTCCTGTGATTGTCATCCTTCACCATACCGCAAACCGGGATAGACAGTCCAAGATCATCAAGCACCTGTTCGGCTATATTTACCTGTCCTCTACCTCCGTCCATAAGGATCAGGTCGGGGAATTTCGAGAATCTTCCATACCCTGCCTGTTCTGCTACCCTTGCTGCTTCCCATTTGGTTTTCCCTGTTGAGTCACGGTTCTCATCCGCTTCTGTCATATACGATCGCTCGGTCAGACCATGCCTGAATCTCCTTGTAAGCACCTCATTCATACTTGCATAATCATTAGGTCCTTCAACCGACTTGATCCTGAACTTCCGGTAATCATTTTTCTTTGGTCTTCCTTCTTCGTAAACAACCATCGAACCAACCGAATCATAACCGCTTATATTGGATATATCATATGCCTCCATCCGGCTTATTCCTTCTATATTCAGAAGATCCATAAGCTCGTTCATTGCTCCCTCAGTTCTTTCTTTTTCTCTCTTCAGTTTTTCTATATCCTGTCTTAACACTATCTGCGCATTCTTTTCCGCCAGCTCTACAAGCTTCTCTTTTTTCCCTTTTACAGGAACCGTAAGCTTTACTCTGCTGCCCCTCTTCTCACTCAGCCACTCTGCACACAAATCCATGTCTTCCGTTTCAACCGGAATAATAAGCTCCCTGGGTATATAGGGAGTACCTGCATAAAACTGCATAACAAAATTTCTTATTATTTCTTCATTCTCAGTCTGCTCGGTATGCTTCATATAATAATGCTCCCGGCCTATGATCTTACCGTCACGGACAAAGAACACCTGGATAATAACCGAATCACCTTCTCTTGCCATGGCTATGATATCCTTATCCTCTCCGCCCGTATCGGTTATCTTCTGCTTCTGTGCAACAGCACTTACGCTTTCTATAAGATCCCTTGTCGCCGCAGCCTCCTCGAATTCAAGCGCCTCTGACTGCTCATTCATTTTTGCAGTCAGTTCATTTATAAGCGGTCTGTAATTTCCGTTAAGAAAATCAAGAGCGCCCTGTATTGACTTTCTGTATTCATCCCTGCTTACAAGCCCCAGACAGGGAGCCTGGCATTGATTTATATGATAATAAAGACAGGCACGCCCGGTTCCGGTTTCACTTATCCCCGTTATATTTGCTTCAGTATCTTTCTCAGTATTTATTTCTGTTTCTGCGTCTGCATTTGCCTTCATATATGCAGAACCGTTATATACCTCGTCTTCAGTGTATTTATGGCTGCAGGTTCTGATCTTATATAGCTTGCATAGCAGTTCGATAGTATCCTTCACTGCTCCTGCGGAGGTATAAGGACCGTAATATTTTGCATTATCCTTACGTACTTTTCTTGTCAGAAATATCCGCGGATAGTCCTCACCGATAGTTACCTTTATATAGGGATACGTTTTGTCATCCTTAAGCAGAGTATTGTACTTTGGCTGATTTTCCTTGATGAGATTATTCTCAAGCACCAATGCTTCCAGTTCAGAATCCGTAACTACGTATTCAAACCATGCAACCTTACTGACCATTGTACTGATCTTAAGAGTCTTGGTAGTGCTCTCTCGAAAATATGATCTGACACGATTCTTAAGGATGACGGCCTTTCCAACATATATTATCTCGTCATCCTTGTCATGCATAATATAAACGCCCGGCTTGGCGGGCAGTTTTTTTAATTCTTCTTCAATATCAAACAGGGCCGAATTCATCGCTCATTTTCTTCCAAAAATATCCAAACACGCATATTGCGACAATTCCTATTATATTCGAAGCAGTCGCACTGACAAAAGACAGACCTGTCATAACCAGGCAGACTGCAGAAAGATACAAAAGAAGCTTCCCTCCTCTTATCGCATACTGCTCCTTGTTTCTGTATCTGGCATTGTCGTTAATGCTCCTCACAAATCCCGGTCTCTTGGTCTTAACCATAAACATTCCAAATCCGAAGCACGCAACGCAGGCGATGATACTGATCCACGTCATGTCGGACAAACCGTATATTTCCATGTTGGTTCTCCTTATTGTTTCTGATTTATTATCTAAGATATTTGTAACTATTCAGAACAGGTAATGTCAATAGTTACCATTTTATTATAAATACATCATATTGACAACCTTTATATATCCCCCGTCTGATGATTTAATTACGAAGGGACGGCTACCAACCCGTTACCGGATCAAATAGCCGCCCCATCTATTGGCAAATTAATACCCGTTTTTAACCGGCAAATATAATCTGCCGCAATTTCAAAATAAGACTTAAGCCTTCTTCCTGTTGTTGAATATCTCAAATACTACTGCAGCAAGAAGAACGACGCCCTTAACAACCTTCTGCCAGTTGGGATCGATACCCATAAGGCTCATGCCAAGGTTGATAACACCGATAAGTGTCGCACCTACGATCATACCGAATACCGAACCTGATCCGCCGTATGCCGAAACACCGCCGACGATACATGCCGAGATGGCATCAAGCTCGAAGTTCATACCTGCATTCGGGTTAGCAGATGTAAGTCTTGCCATTGTCATCCATGCTGCAATGATGGTAAGGAACTGCATGTTAAGATATGCAAGGAAGAGTATCTTCCTGGTGTCGATACCTGAAAGTCTCGTTGCCTCAACATTACCACCCATTGTATAGAAGTAACGTCCTATAACAGTCTTGGATGTGATGAAGTCATAAATAAGTGCTACTACAGCAACCCATACAAGTGTAAGAGGAATACCCTTGTCAATTCCCAGCTTGTATGTAAAGAGGATTATAACTGCACAGAGGATAACGCATCTTACAATAAGAGCAGTCTGCGTCTCAGCCTCGTAACCCTTCTTGATCTTGGTTGCCCTTGATCTTACCTGTGTATAAACCAATACAACACATGCGATTATTCCTACCAGAAGGCACATGCCGTTCATTGTATTCTTACCCATAGGAATGCTGAACAGTGCCGGTATGGAATTGTTGAAAAGATTGGTGTAGCTCTTGTCTACGCTGACTGAGTTACCACCGAGAACAGCGGTACCGAGTCCACGGAATGCAAGGAAACCACCCAGTGTTGCGATCCATGGGGGAATATTGATATAAGCGATTATCCAACCCATCAGACAGCCGATTGCAAGTCCTACGATCAGCATGATAAGCATAGCCAGAAATACCGGTACACCCTTCTTAACCATAAGAACAGCACCAACGGCATCCGCAAAACATACTACCGAACCTACCGACAGGTCGATGTTACCCTTTATGAGCATACACATCAGCATACCGGTTGCCAGAATGTACACATAAGCATTCTGATTAATAAGTGCCGAAAAGTTAGCCGGCATCATCATCTTACCCTTGGTCATAATGTTAAAGAAGATAACTACGAGGACCAGGATAATCTGCATTGTGTGTTCTTTTAATACTTTTCCTACTTTGTTCATATTATCACCCTTCCTCCTTAATTATTTCTTCTCATTCTTGGATACAACGTCGAAGATAACGGCTATCAGGAGAACCATACCTTTAACCACCTTCTGGTAGTTGGCGTTGATACCCATGATAGACATACCCTGGTTGATAACACCGGTAAGAAGCGCACCGATTATAACTCCGGGAACCGTACCGATTCCACCGTATGCAGAAGCACCACCGATGAAGCATGCGCCGATAGCGTCCATCTCATAGCCCTGACCATAAGTAGGCTGAGCAGATGTTGCTCTTGCAACTGTCAGGATACCTGCAAGTCCTGCAAGGAATCCCATATTGATATAAGCAAAGAAGTAAATATACTTTGTATTGATACCGGAAAGTCCTGCCGCCTTGGCATTACCGCCTACTGCGTACAGATGACGTCCGATCCTTGTCTTGGTCGTAACATAACCGTATATAAGCACCACCAGAAGGATCCATATAAATGATGTGGGGATACCCTTGTAATTGGCAAGCTTATATGCAACCCACAGAACAACTATGCTGATAATGGAATCCTTGATCACCTCTGATACGATAGGGGTGGTCTCATAGCCTCTCTTTGTTGCATTCATACGTCCCTTGACAACGGAAGCTATAAATATTACAACTGCGATTATGCCCGCAACCATACAGGTCAGATTAATAACTCCGGTCTGGCCGGCATCGGATATCTCGCTTGCACCTCTTAAGAAATCCTTAACATAACAGTCAGCACCGCCACCGAACATGTTGATGAACTTCGGATCATCAAGCGTAACAACCATACCGTTAAGTACTACATTCGAGAGACCGCGGAATGCGTACATGCCCGACAGTGTTGCGATAAACGGAGGAACCTTGATATACGCGATCCAGAATCCCTGCCATACACCGATCAGTATACCTACAAGAAGCATTACTATAACCGAAATCCCTACGGATACATTGTTATCCATAAGCTTGCCGCCTACAGCACCGCAGAAGCAGACT
>JAILNV010000250.1 GCA_024691125.1 Lachnospiraceae bacterium
CTATTTCATGGGCAACGCGGTGAGGGTCAGCCGAGGGAAGATCTATCTTATTTAGTACCGGAAGAATTTCCAGACCGGTATCTACGGCAAGATAAGTGTTGGCAAGTGTTTGAGCCTCTATACCCTGAGAAGAGTCAACGACAAGAACAGCCCCCTCGCAGGCAGCAAGAGAACGGGAGACTTCATAGTTGAAATCAACATGCCCGGGAGTGTCAATTAGATTAAGGATATATTCTTCTCCTGACTGTGATGTGTAATTGAGGGATACAGCTCTTGCTTTGATTGTTATGCCGCGTTCCCTTTCAATGTCCATGTTATCAAGAAGCTGGTCTTCCATTTCACGAAGGGATACTGCCGAGCATTTTTCAAGAAGCCGGTCTGCCAAAGTACTTTTTCCATGATCTATATGTGCAATAATTGAAAAGTTCCGTATATTATCTTGTTTTAGCAACATGTAAAAACCTTCCCGATTATCTGTTATTTGCAGAATTAGTATATCATAATTATATGACATAACAACCAGTATTTAAATTTAATTGATAAAATAGTGGCGTGGCAGCAGAATAAAATGATATAATATTATAGACTGATATTTTTACAGGAATCATGATGAGTATTATTACAAAACGGTTATAAAAAGGCGGAGGCTTACTGTGAAGCGCTTTTTATTATTAGCTCTTATAGTTTCATTTGTAACTCTTTGTTCATGCGGGTCAAAAGAGTCTTCTGAAGCGTTATCTTCGGGGACGCTTCAGAACAATGATGTTGATGTTATATCAGAAGATGTATCCCTTTCCGGAGACGGGTCTCAACTTACAGCATCATCACAGCCTGCACTATCTGCAGGGTTACATGCATCTGGATCATCATCGGGAAACAGTGCTTATATGGAATCGGTTACCGGTCAGAATTATGTTCCGGAGATTGAGACCGAGCTGATAGATCTTTACAATCAGGAGAGAAAGAAGTGCGGTTTAAACACACTTCAATATGATGCGGATCTTCAAAGGGCTGCAAGAATAAGAGCCAAGGAAATCTATGACAACGACTGTTTTTCACACACCAGACCGGACGGCAGTGAATGGAATACGGTACTTAGCATAGAGGTACCTCTTAATACCACATTTGCAGGTGAAAATCTTGCAGGAATGGAATATGATTATCCGGAACTGAAGCATCAGAAAGCGGAAGAGTGGTTTAAGTTATGGACTGACAGTCCCCCGCATTATCAGGTTATGACGCATGAAAGGCCTACCCATATAGGTATCGGCCTATATTACAACTATGAAAACGGACATTATGTAGCCTATGTATGTGCATTGCTGGCTGCTTATTAAAAAAGGAGATGTTAAGATGAATCCAGTTTTAGCAAGATTTGAGCTTGAATGTACCCCGTGTGTTTCAGATATTAAAGGCAACGGAGAAGGATGGTTAGTTACCAGAAATGACAGACCTTTTGCATTAGTTTATAAAAAAATGGAGAATTCAGAAAACGACACGCAGTTAGAGATATCTCCGGTATTTCAAATAGATGAGGGAATGGAAGAAGAAATTAAAAATAATACAGCTGTATGGTTTGGAAAAGTAATCGAGGATGAGTTTTTTGCCGAGATGAAGGTTTTTCCCCAACAGGAAGATTAAGTATTATCTTGCCGGGCATGGCTGATGATTTATGTCAGTCTAAGGCCCGACAGCGTTTTATTGTTTTATTTGGATCATTTACCTGTATAAAACAATCATTCTGCAGACACGGAGGTGAAAGTATAATAATATGATCAAAATCTTTTCACTTATCGGAAAACATAAGATGAAGTTTCTGATAGTTTTTGTTTTTCTTATGCTGCAGGCATTCTGTGAACTGTCACTTCCTTCGTATACAAGTGCGATAGTTGATGTTGGTATACAGCAGGGCGGCATAGAAAATGCTGTGCCGATGCAAGTCAGCAAAGATACTTTTGAAGTACTTACCGGTATGATGAACAGGGAGCAATATGAACTTGTTCGCAACAGTTATGCCGAGGAAAACGGTATAATGAATCTTACAAATACGGATAAGGAACAACAAGAGCTGTTAAAAGATGCATTTACGATACCAATGGTTAAGCTCTATGATAATGATATAAACCTTTCAGATGTCAGTGACAACATTATAAAGCAGAAAGCAATAGAAAATCTAAAAAAAGAATATGAAAAAATCGGAATAAACATTAATCATCTACAGACCGCCTATCTGCTCCGGACAGGAGGCAGGATGTTGGCTTATACACTTTTGATGATGGCTTCGGCATTTTTAGTCGGATTTATTTCAAGCCGGACTGCGGCGAGGATCGGTGCGGATCTGCGTACAAGGGTATTCAGAAAGGTCTTATCATTTTCAAATGTTGAGATGGACAAATTTTCCACGGCATCGCTTATAACGAGAAGCACAAATGATATCCAGCAGGTACAGATGGTAATAGTAGTTCTCATGAGGATGGCGCTGTATGCTCCTGTAATAGGAATAGGCGGCGTTATAAAGGTTGCAGGTACACGCACCGGAATGGGATGGATCGTCGGCGTAGGCTTAGTGGCGATTCTGATGCTTATATCCATACTGATGAGTATTGCCATGCCGAAATTCAAACTTATGCAGACTCTTATAGATGATCTGAACAGAGTAAGCCGTGAAATGCTGACAGGTATGCTGGTAATAAGGGCGTTCAGCAGAGAACGTTATGAGGAAAAACGCTTTGAGGGTGTAAACGACAGGCTCATGAAGACACAGCTCTTTACCGGACACACCATGAGTTTTATGATGCCTTCAATGACTATTATTATGAACGCGCTTTCTCTTATGATAGTCTGGTTCGGGTCAAAGGGCGTCGATATGGGTACTCTTCAGGTAGGTACAATGATAGCCTTTATAAGTTATACGATGCAGATAGTGATGTCATTTATGATGTTGGCAATGATGTCGCTGCACGCTCCCCGTGCAGGAGTGGCTGCTAACAGGGTCTTTGAGATCTTAGACTCTGAAAGTTCAATAAATGACAGTCCTGAATCAGCGGATTATGACAGAATGCAGTTTAGCGGTGAGATATCATTCAACAATGTCTCTTTTTCATATCCCGGAGCGATTGAACCGGCTCTGAATAACATTTCATTTACTGCTAAACCAGGAAAGAC
>JAILNV010000276.1 GCA_024691125.1 Lachnospiraceae bacterium
AACTTGAACTCATAACGGAGATAGACCCCAATATCCCCTCTGAACTTTTTGGGGATGAAACCCGCATCAATCAGATTCTTATCAACCTTCTGACCAATGCCGTTAAATATACAGAAAAGGGCTGCGTGACAATGAGTATCACGTGTGAGGAGAAAGACCTTGAAAATAATTCGGTTCTTATCTTATTCGAAGTCAGGGATACGGGGATCGGAATAAAAGAAAGTGATATGACTAAACTCTTTGAGTCCTTTGAAAGACTGGATCTTGAGAAAAACCGCAATATCGAAGGAACCGGACTGGGAATGTCGATCAGTCAGAAACTTCTGGAACTTATGGATAGCAGACTTCTGGTTTCAAGTGCCTATGGTGAAGGCAGCACATTCTCCTTCAGACTCCGGCAAAAGATAGAAAATCCCACCCCTTTGGGAGACTACTCGGCTGATGACGCCGGCAAATACACGCAGGAATCCGAACGATACAGAGAGTCTTTCCACGCAGAGAACGCCCATATCCTTGTTGTGGATGATACGGAATTGAACCTGCTGGTCATCACTAACCTTCTCAAGACCACCGGCATAAAGATTGATACTGCTCTTTCAGGTCGGGAAGGGATAGAACTGGCAAATAAAATCAGATATGACATGATTCACATGGACCAGCGTATGCCGCAAATGAACGGTACTGAGACCATGAAAATCATCAGAGAAACAAAAGATGTACTTAACAATACTACCCCCTGTGATATGTCTGACTGCCGACGTTATAAAAGGAGCCAGAGAAAGATATATAAGGGAAGGGTTTGATGATTATCTGACAAAGCCGGTTGAAGGAAGCGAACTCGAAAGTATGCTCTACAGATATATACCCGAATCTAAGATCACCACCCCAAAAAAAGAAAACGACCCCCAAAAAACCATGCTTGATAAAACTGTCCTGAGAAGCCTGAAAAATGCAGGCATTAATACAAACTTGGGCATGAAGTACAGTATGAACGATCCTTCAATATATGAGTCCATTCTGAAGGCCTTTGTGACGGAGTCATCCACCAAAATGCAAAATCTGCGTGACTGCTATGAGGCTAAAGATCTGAACGGTTATACTACCTACATACACTCTCTTAAGAGTTCGGCAAAAACTATAGGCGCGATCGCTTTGAATGAACTTGCAGCCAGACTGGAAGATGCCGCCAAAAATCAAACAGAAGAAATAATTGATAAAGATCACGATAAGGTCATGAAAATATATTCCGATCTTGTCGAAGTGATCAGACACAACCTTATGACAGACAATGATACCGAAAGCGACGAATACAATGATGTGATGGAATTCCTCCCTGAATGAGGCATTCAAATCGCGATCTCTTCTGCCGCACCCTGCATTATCGCAAAATATAGAATATAGTATACTACAACGATCACCGTGATGATCACCGGAACTATCATTTCTTCTCCGGGTTATTTTTCTATTTCTCCGTCCCAATCCAGTATCCCACCGAACTCAAATATGTTCGTATAACCAAGTGCAGCAAGCTTTGCCGATGCTTCCTTGCTCCTTCGTCCACTTCTGCAATATACATAGATTACACGGTCAAGATCCGGAAGTTTTGCAGGTTTCTCTGCTCCGATATCTTCATTTGCTACATTAATAGCACCGGGAATATGACCTTCGGCAAACTCATCTGCTCTGCGAACATCCAGGATGATATAATTGCCCGACTTTGCAAATACTTTCTTTGCTTCTTCCATTGATATGGATGTATATTCTACCTGCTTTCTGTCGCCGGGAACCTTTCCTGCCATGAACACAGATGTCGGACCATCTGCACCACCGATGATCTGCATAGTGTGATCATCTTTATCTACATTGACAAAATGCTTTGCTATAAAAAAAACGGCAACTACGACTCCAATAATCGTCCCTGCAATAATAAGCTTTGTACTCGTCTTCATAATAAACAGCTCGTCTCTCCCTTTAATCATCTATGCATTTCAAATAATCTTTAATACTACCGGATTTGATAACCGTTACATATGCATATGCGATACCATTTAAAGCCTCGATTTTATCATATCCAGCAATTCCAGATCTGCAGGCAGCCATTTGACAGAATCCAATTCTTTTTTATCAAGCCATCTAGCTGCTTCTGCTTCCTTCAATACAAGCCGGCCGCTTACTACTTCCGCCCAGAAACAATCCATGGAAAGATGGAATTCCGGGTAATCATATTCTATGGTATGTATAAGATCACCAACTTTTATATCTGCTGTCAGTTCTTCCTTTATTTCCCGGATAAGAGCCTGCTGTGGCGTTTCTCCCGCCTCTATTTTTCCACCGGGGAACTCCCACCAGCCTTTATATTCTCCATAACCTCTGGCAGTTGCAAATATCTTATCTGTGTTTTCTTTTTTCTCTCTTATAACAGCCGCTACTACACGGATATATTTAAGTATATTTCCATCCTTTGAAAAACATACTTTTTTACCTTCGGTTATTTTCTGTTTTGCGAGAATTGTTTCTGAAACTTCGACATATTTTTCTTCCGGATCAGGTGCATCTTCTATAAGTTTTAAAAGAGCCATTGGCTCCTTTCTTCCGGTTTCTTCACATCCGTAGTCTGCTTCTGTTATGCATTTAACTGTATATATCTGCATTGTTTTATAGTACTCCTTTTTTCAATGTATTACCCCCTCAAAAACTGTCGGCGGTATTTCGTCGAGCCTATCCTAAATTATGCTTTGCATAAAAGGGTCTCCTCATGCACTTGTTATATATTCATATAAATCTTCACGGACCGGTTCATCCAATATCCATTCTATTTCAACTGCCGTTATATTGGTATTTATCATAGTGAATTCTTTAACCATTCCACTTGCATGCATTGGACCCAGATAATAAAATTCTTTTGAGATTTTATCATCTTTGTTTTTACGTACAAATAATTCAACATCTATTCCCCGATCCCCGGCTTTTAAGAAATTTTGCACATCTTCAGATGATATTTTTCGTCTTGATTTAGAAATAGCGATCAATTTTCTATTGTTAACAAAATGGTCTTCATATTTTGTTGTATCACTAATAGTATCCTCCTTATCATAATTTATGAAAACAGGATAAGTATTGGTTTTTTTATCATAATAATATCCATTCATTACTGAAGATAGATTTTTTTCCCAATTTAACAGTCTGCACACATCTTCATATGTATATTTCTGATATAATACAAGATCCTTATTTTTAAATCCTTTACTGTAATCACGTTCATACCTACTGATACCAAACTCAACCAGTTCATGAAGAATATCATAAAAATCATTATTCGAAAGAAGCTTTAATATTGAATCTGTCGGAATATAATCATCTTTATTCTTCTCTATAAATACACAGGGCTTATAAGTTCTTCTGCCGGATTCGGAAGGAAATTTGTTCGTCAGCACATTTGCAATATTTTCTTTTTGATCTTCACTCATTTCTTTATCATAAGCTTTCAGATCATCTGCAAGTCCCCGGAACAAGCCTATCCGTGAAATGCCATGGGCATAAGCCAGTAATCTTTTAAAAAGCTGCAGTTCCTGAATCCTTTTACCGCTTGCAAGTTTTTTTGAATCAAATTCAATAACAGTTTCTTCATCATTCGATAAACGAATAGTATAATCTTTTTCGTATTTCACAAGAAATTTGTAATACGATCCCAGGCTACTGTTATCAAATATCCTAAGCACATCCATCTCACCGTAATCATCAAAATCTTTTAATGCAGGTATCCTTCCGAGCTTGTTCTTTAGTGTGGTATAGTTTTCCTTTATAAGCTTAAGATCACTGAAATTAGCATTATCAACGGAGGCAAAAATCCGTTTTCTACTGATCTCATCAAAATGAACTGTCGATGAACCCGGTATTACCCTGCCGCCTTCTATAACAAACCTTCGTATATTGTCCTTGTTATATGTACGATCACCTGACAACGCAATGGGGATCATAAAGTTGTTGTTATAATTCCCGATAAAATCTATGATTACAACATATTCTTTTCCCTGTGCCTTACGAAGTCCCCTCCCAAGCTGTTGAATGAATACGATAGGTGACTGTGTGGGTCTGAGCATTATAACCTGATTGACCTCTACAATATCTACACCTTCATTCAGGATTTCAACTGACAGGATATAGTCTAATGAGTCTTCATCATCTCCGGCCAGCCTTTCAAATGCCTCACTACGTTCTGTCTCTGATGCGCTTCCGTTAAGAGCTACAGTTCTATATTTTTTACCTGTCGCCGGATTTACAGAATGATTAAGCTTTTCTGACAGTATTTCTGATTCTTTAATACTGCTGCAGAATATCAGGCCTTTTACCTTATCTCCACTATAGCCATAATAATCTGCCTGTTCTATGATATGTCTTACTCTTTCATCACTTGTTAATACAGAAAAATCTCGATTTTTATCATCTCCTATAATGGAAAGATCCGTGATCCCAAAGTAATGAAACGGACACAGCAGATTTTCTTCCATAGCCTGTTGAAGTCTTATCTCATAGGCAATCTGATAATTGAACTGCTCATAAACATTTCGTCCCTCAATATTGTCATCTCGCTTATCAGGAGTAGCTGTCATACCCAGCCATAATCCGGGGGTAAAATGTCTCATTATTTTTTGATATGTATCTGCAGGAACATGGTGAGCTTCATCTAAACATATAGCATCGAAGGAATCCGGAGCATACTGTAGCAAATGCTCATCGCGGTTAAGGGTCTGTACTGTTGCAAATATGTAGTCCGCATCATATTCACTATATCCGGCACCTACGATCCCCATGGAAACAGAACCGCCAAATACTTTTTTATAAGCCCGCTTCGTCTGCCTGGCAAGCTGTCCCCTGTGTACCAAAAAAAGGACTCTTTTGAATCCCAATTCCCTCATTGCAAAAGCCGATGCAAATGTATTACCTGTTCCGGTAGCCGAAATCAACAAGGCTTTATTTTCACCGGCATCAACTATTTTTCTGAGATTAGTTATAAAACCTACCTGCATGCTGTTGGGCTTTAATCTATACTTCTCAATGGAAATGTTTTTTTCTTGTTTTGCTATATCTCTCTGATGTTTTATGATCCGGTAACGCTCTTTATACTCATCTATAAAATCATCAAAAGCTTCTGCATATGGTGAATTCCACAGATCATCAAATTCATCCATGATCTGTTTTGATACTTCTCCGTTAACTGTAGATACTAATTTTGTATTCCACTCATAATTATGCTTTAATGCTCCACCGGTCATATTTGAACTACCAATAATGATCCGGTATATTTCTCCCTTGCGAAAAATATATCCCTTTGTGTGAAAACCATCTCCCGAAGCATCAGCATCATATATTTTTAATGTAATATTCGATAATGAATTAAGCTTTTCCAATGCCTTCGGATCACTGAAATTGAGATAGTTGGTTGTAAGGATTTTTCCGGGAATATTTTTCTTTTCAAGTTCTTTAAGAGTTTGAAGCAGGGGTGTAATACCTGATGGTGTAATAAAGGCAACACTGATTTTGAATTCATCGCATACTAAAAGCTCATCCTCTATGGATGAAAGCACCTTCTTACCTTCTTTATAATTGTTGGATACGAATTGAGGCCTTAGTGATTCATTCGAAACAACCGAGCCGTCTATATAAGCAGTTTCAAAACCTCTACGCAATTCATCAAGCATATATTGTTTACCTATGATATACTTTGCAGATATCGCTTTTCTCTTTAGTCAGCTACACGCTACCCACGATAACACCGCTCAGCCTACGCAATGAAAAAAAGTGTCGTGGGTGATACAGCTGAAACCGCATTCATCTCTGAATGTGTAGCATTTACATTTTTCCATGTTTTCAAGTATTTTTAATCATATTGTTCAAAAAGTCTTCACACATGAATTACATCATTTATGTAAAACGACAATTCCTCATAAGCACTAAAACAGCCATATCATCGAAAGGCTCACAACTTTCGCAAAACTGCTTAACCGCATCTCTGATCCCGCGGATCAGGATCTGCTCTGGTTCATTAGAATCAAGCTTCATTCCCTTGACAGTTTCGAGAAATCTTTCTGTTCCGAAAAATTCCCTATGCAAGTTTACTGCTTCTGTCACTCCGTCTGTATAAAGAATTATGCCTTCGGAGGGTTGCAGAGTAATATATTCATCTAAAATATCAGCATCTTCGAATAGTCCCAATGCCATTCCACTCCCAGGCTTCAGATATTGAAAATTTTCTTTCAAAATTATCGGTGGATTATGTCCTGCATTGGCATAACATAGAGCACCTGTTTTTGTATTCATCTCAGCAACAAAGACTGTTGCAAACAATCCTTCCGGATTTTGGGCACATAACTCTTCGTTAGCCTGAATTAAAGCAGCGGCCGGGGAAATACCGGCTATTAGCTTTTCGCGGATCATTGTCTTTGCCATTGCCATAAAAATAGCTGCGGATATACCTTTTCCGGACACATCTCCCATCACAATACACACATTATTTTCGTTTCTGATAAAACAATCGTAAAAATCTCCACCTACAGCTTTTGCAGGACATGTTAAAGCACCTATACGAAAATCATCACCTATAAGACTTGATTGTTCCGGAACCATGCCATTCTGAATACTTCTGGCTACATTCATCTGAACATCATTTTCAAGCTTATCCCGAGTCAGAACTTCTATGTTATTAATATATGCGCTTATATCCTCCGTCATTTTTTCATAGGATGTAGCAATATCTCTGATCTCATCTTCATAGGGGGTATTCACCCGTTCAGGTTTTTTACTACTGTCCCGGGCAAACTTTTGAATGCTATAAGAAATATTGCGAATAGGAATGATGATACGTCTTCTTACCAGAAATAAAAGAACCAACATTCCAACTATCAATGAGACCGTAAAAGGAAGGATGTTTGCCAAAAATATGGCAATCATCCTTTGATTTTCCTTTTTAGCACTGTAGCACATATCGATAATTGCTACTAAATCTCCATCACTATTTCTATAAGGAGATATCAGGGTAATTCCTTTCCCGTACTCACTTATAATAATATCACGCTGAATATCGTCAGTGCCCATAATAAAAGCTTCTTCTCCCACCGTTAACCTGTCATAGGGGATTTCATTCTGGCTGAATTCTTTGCGCATAATATCATCGAGGTTTTTATCATCAGCAACCGAAATCACATATCTTCTTATTTTTTCTTTAGTATCCAGGCTATAAACAGCTACATATTCCAGTGAAAAATCTCTACAGATAGAACACATCCCATTTCTTAAACTTTGAAAAGATTCATTTCGTGAGATTAAAACATCTGAATAAAATTGTCCGAGATAATCTTTAAGTATCATTGAACATGACTGCGCAGATTCCATGCTTTCTTCCATGGCGACGAAATGAGCCATTATCAGATTTGATATTCCGGAGGTTATGGCAGACAATACCAAAATAATCAAAAAACATCTTGTAATCCACTTATTGATTGAATTTTTCGGCGTCATCTATATAATATTTCCTCCTTTGGTGTTACAGATATGAAGGAATATAATACCCTTCCTTCATATCTGCGATAGTTATTTTATTCCTCGATATTTAACTTTTTATCCAAACCTGACATTTTCAGAACATCCATCACTTCCGCACCGGGATGACGGATTACCAAGTTACCTTTCATCTGTTTATGAGCTGCCACTATCTGACGGACACCTGCTGAAGATATATATTCCACCTCAGTAAAATCCATAACGAGACTATCTGTTTCAGAAGGCAATTCATTAAGCTCTGTTGCCAATGTCGGAGCACTTAAGGTATCCAGCCATCCATTTATATAAAGCTCAATACAATTTCCCTTTTTTTCTTTTTTGATATTCATAAAATCCCTCCATTTTAATTAATTAAAATTTTTCGTTTCCATTGAAGAAATCCATCGATTTCAAAGCCTCAATAGCACTCATCAGATATTTCTTATCAGTTAGCGGCCAATGATACCCAAGGTGATATAATGCGTTTTTCGAGAAAGTATGATCTTCACCCACATATGTACGTACAATATCAGCATCTGAAGAAAGATAGCTTATAAGTCCGGAAACCAACATACTGCGACTTTCATCCTGCATAGCAACTGCCATTCTTCCCTTGATTTCTGCATCGGATACAACATCCACAGGTATTCCGGCTGTGTTCATAGCAACTACCACATCTCCCATCTCAATTGAATGTCCGTTCACTGCATGAAAAACTGTAAATGTATCCGGAGTACCTGCAAGCAAACATACCGCCTGAGCAACCTTATCAATTGGTGAAAATTCCACAGGCCGAGCCATCATGCTTACAGGGAACGCACCAATTGCAGCATAACCCTTTAAATTACGCATAAATCCGTTTGTAATAGAATTTACCTGAAACTCTCCGTCACTGTCCCTGCTCATAAGATTTCCTACACGAACAATCTTTCCCCGAAGTTTTCCGGCTGATATTGCAGACAGAATAGCTTTTTCCGCATCAAACTTCGACCTTACATATTGATTGGATAAATCCTGTCCAAAGTATAACATATTCTCCCTAAGTATCAAAGAATCCGGTAATTTGTAATTTACATTTTCACCGGCAACCGAAACGGTTGAAATCTGGATAAGTCTGCTTCCGGTCTTTTCGCAAAGAGCAATCAGATTCTCCACACCTTTAACGTTAACGCGGGTAAGAATATCATCATTTGCAAAGTGTTTAACACATGCTGCACAATTTATAACAACATCAAATGATACTCCGCTTTGTGAAAGAACGAGTTCCCGATCAGTCAGATCTCCATCAATAGCTTTTAATTTGCCGCTTGCAAAGGCGTTGCGATAGTTATCTTCAAAATAATAGACAAGCATAGATTCAAGGCGTTTTTGTGCAGTTTCCGAATTTCCCCGTCGAACAAAGCATGTAATTTTACCACAGTCGGATTCCAGTAATTCCTTAAGAACATGAATTCCCAAAAAGCCTGTGGCCCCTGTCAGAAGTATATTCCCCAAAGGAACAGAACATATTTCATCTATATATTTCATAGTATTATGCTGAAGCGCAGGTAAAACATCTTTAATTTCAGGCTCTCTGTCAGGGAACACTACACTAATTGGAGCATCTTTTTTCTGATCATCTTTATTGTCGCCGGTTTGCTGTTTACTTAAAATATTTTGTTCAAGTGCTTCTACCGTAGGATTGGCGAAGATATCCTGATAGGCGATCGGAAGACCGGCCACCATTGCCTGCATAGCTACAGTTGACGCCAGTATTGATGTTCCGCCTATTTCAAAAAAATCTTCATCTATAGCAACACTTTCAACATTCAATGCCTTGGCAAACATCTTAGCTATTTTTTTCTGTAAATCTGTTGAAGGTGCTTTATTACTGCGCTTCTTCGTTTTAAAATCAGGCTCCGGTAAAGCACGTTTATTTATTTTACCGTTAACGGTCATAGGAAATTCACCCAGATGTACAAATACTGCCGGAATCATATATGCCGTCAATGTTTCTTTCATATGAGCCGTCAGAGCAGCCTCATCTACAGGTTCATTAGAAGTATAGTAACCACAAAGGAATTGTTTATCATCTTCTCCTTTTACCAGAACAACGCTGCGTTTAATGCCGGGATAGCTATTCATGACATTTTCTATACCATCAAGCTCAATGCGAAGTCCACGGAGTTTAACCTGATTATCATTTCGGCCGCAGTGAATTATCTCTCCATGACCGTCAAAATATGCAATATCACCGCTCTTATAAGCATGTATCTTCCTTTCATTCCAATTAATATCAATGAACTTTTCCGAATTCATCTCCGGTAAATTCACATAGCCCTTACCGACCTGTTCTCCGGCAATAATAAGCTCACCTTTGGCATAAGGAGGAAGCAAATTGCCAAATTGATCACGAATCAAAAAGACCGTGTTAAGGGTGGGACCTCCGATGGTAACCCTTCTGCCATCCAGCTCTCCAATAGATACTGATACGCAGGTTTCGGTTGGACCATAGCTATTAAATAAATTTCCCTCAAAGCCTGCTTCACGAATTCTTGTATACATAGCCTTCGGGAACGGCTCGGCACCTACAATCAGAGCACGAAGACCTTTTAAGGCTTTTGCAGCCTCATCTACATCTAAAATTGACTGTAAATAGGATGGAGTGCACTTCATCATATCCACACCTGTTTTTTGAACTGTACGCATCAGAAGCAGCGGATTATGAATCTCTTCCTGTGTGGCTAATGTTACGGTCCTTCCATGGTACAGAGGCATCATTTCTTCAATGACAGAAACGTCAAAGGTAATAGCCGCAAGTGCCAGGAAATTGGTGGAATTATCCACATATGCCTTGGCAAGGGTATTCTTCTCTCCATAGTGTAAAAGATTGGCCAGATTACGATGCAGAATTTCAACTCCCTTTGGTTTCCCCGTTGATCCGGAAGTATAGATACAATATGCTATGGAATCGGGGTCAATACTTACAGGAGGGGTAAAAGAAAACTCCTTATTTATTTCCATATCTTCAAGGAAGATAATTTCCGGTTTTTTACCATTGACTGTAAAGGTTTCATCACGCCCTTCTATTAACTCTCTGGTCGTGATCAATTTGCGGATACCTGCATCCTGCATTATATATCTGATACGATCATCCGGATATTCAAGTTCCAGGGATACAAATGCTGCTCCGGATAAAAGGATCCCCTCTCGAACGACATATACATCTTCGGTACGGTCCATATATAAAGCTACACGATCGTCAGGTTGTACTCCGTCCCGGATAAGAACTTCAGCAACTGCTCCGGCTCTGTTCCATAGTTCTCTAAAGGTTAGACTATTATCTCCTCCACATGCAATAACAGCTTTTTTATCGGCGTTATGCTCAGATGACATAGCAAACAGTTCGGGAGCGCAAGGGAATGATCCTTCCTCACAGGTATTATTAAAGGCCGACAATTTTGCAAAAGCTTCATCGGAAAGTATTGAAACCTCAGAAAGCCATTCCTGATGCAGCAATCCCTTAAGTGCTTCCTCCAGGGAATCAATAAAACAACGAATATAATTTTCACTGTACCGGTCGGAACGATATTCCATAGAAAACAAAATACTGTTTTCTTTCATATATACATTGAGATTTAGCGGTGCTTTGGCCTCCGAAAGATGTAATGGCTCAATTTTACAGGGTAGATCGCAAAAACTATCGAAGAGGAATTCATCTCCCTGCCATGCAAACATAACATCTGCATTAACATGTAATGAACGACTTATTTCTGCAAATGAATAAATATCGTTACTCTGGGAGTCAACCAGCTGTTTACTGATATCCTGTACAAATTGAGCTATGGTTTTATCTTTATTTACAGAAGTAACAATTGGCAGCGTTTTAACAAGCATTGCCATGGTTCCGGATACTCTTGAATCGTTTCTGCCGTTATAGATTCCTGCAAAAACGGAAGAATCCGTGCCAAGATATTTATTTAATGTAAGTCCAAAAGCTGAAGAAAACAGTCCGTTCAATGAAGTCTTATTTTCTTCGCACCACTTCTTTACTTCATCCGCAGACAGACCTAAAGCTGCCCTCTCATATACATCAGTTCCGGATTTTTCCGTCCCACTCAGATCTCCTGCAGGAAGACTCTGAGTTTCTGCGTCATTAAGCAGATCTTCGTAATACTTTTTTGCTGTTGTGTACTGATTACCATTACGGGCTTTTTCTTCATTTAGTACAACTTCGAAGCCTGTATATGTCTCTCTTTGCAGAACCTTACCGGCATAGGCCAATGAAATATCGCGTAGGAAAATACCGATTGAGCTACCATCACAAATTATGTGATGCATCTCAATAAACAACCACAGTTTTTCACCACGAAGGATTCTCACTCTGAATAAACGACCGCCTATCAGTTTGAAGGGTTTTACTAAACGCGCCTTTTCAGCTTCAATTGAATCAATACTCCTCTCTTCAATTGCTTGCTCGTCAAAGGATTCATCTCCATCCATTCGACGCATTCGGGCTTCACCGTCATCGGTTAAAAACAACCTGACCTTTAGAATAGGATGAGCATTAATTGCTGTAATAATTGCAGATTTCAGTCTTGCCGTATCAATCTGATCAGAGATTTCCAATAAAAGAGGGATGTTGTAAACTGTATCATCAGGTCTTGCAATACATTCCACATAAATACCTTCCTGTGTCCTTGTAAGACCATATTCCGACTGAACATCAAAAGTTTCCAGCTTGGCTTTATCTCCAGTCAGGAATGTTTCTAATTTATCAATAGTGTCATATTCCTTCAAATCACGATATGTTACAACAGCATTAAATTCACCTGATAATTTGGCAATGAGACTCATAGCTCCAATTGATGAAAGCCCGGCGTAATAAAGATTTGTGGTAATACCAAAGTCCTTATGTCCCAAAACATCAGCAACACAATCGTATATTTTCTTCTGAACATCGTTTGTAGGAGGCACTATTTCTTCTTTTTTTCGTTGCGGAACCGGTAGTGCTTTCTTATTTACTTTCTGATTCTGATTCAGCGGAATTTTATCAATCTGCATAGTAACAGAAGGAACCATATAAGGAGGCTTTCGTTCCATAATAAATTCATTCATTGCGGATATGTCCACAACTTCTGCTGATACTATATAAGCAGCGATGTACTTTTCACCTGTGCTTTTATCTTCAAATGCCTGTACTGTGGCATCCTGAATCCCCACAAATTCTCTGATTACCTGTTCAACTTCAGTAAGCTCGATTCGGAAACCTCTAACTTTAACCTGTCCATCGCTTCGTCCTATAAAATCAATTCTTCCATCAGGTAAAAAGCGTACAATATCCCCGGTTCGATAAACTCGATCATAACTCTTTTCTGCACAAAATGGATTACATATAAAAGCCTTCTCATTTAACTCCGAACGATTAAGATAACCGCGTCCAACACCTCTTCCTGCAATCATTAGTTCTCCAGGTACCAAAGGAGGAAGTCTTCGCAAATATTCGTCAACAACATAGCATTTATAATTGCTTAAAGATTTGCCTATAGGAACTCTTGTATAAAGACGATCAACGTTACAGCATGTTGCTGCAATGGTACACTCTGTAGGACCATATAAATTTATAAGTTGAGGATTTCCCGGCTTCGGCGGCAGAGGAACCAACTTTTCTCCGCCTACAAGAAGATATTTTAGTTTTTCGGGAGATGCCATGCTATAAAACTGACGCCCTACCTGAGTGGTCATAAAAGCGTGAGTAATGCCATGGAAATTAAACCAGGCTTCCATTGCTTTAAGGTCTAGTCTGATTTCTTCTTCCACGATATATATACATGCTCCGCTTATAAGAGCAGGATACTGATCCATCATATTGGCATCAAATCCGAAGCTTGCATATGCAGCCACACGGCTGCTTTCATCGAGATTAAATAAATTTTTGTAACATGAACAGAAATTTACAATATTTCTGTGTTCAAGCATTACACCTTTAGGAACACCTGTGGAACCTGAAGTGTAAAGTAGAATAAAAAGATCTGATGGAGACGGATGATGCAAAGGAGCATCACACTTCGGCAGTGCCATAATATCTTTTGTAAAAAGAACAGGACATGAAGCTTCAGGAACACGGGAAATAAGCCCTTCTTCAGCTATAAGCAGCTTACTTGAAACATCATTCATCATGAAAGTCAAGCGTTCAGAAGGATAGGTTGGATCAAGTGGCTGATATGCTGCACCGCTCTTAAGCACTCCAAGAGGTACAAGGGTCATCCAGGAACTTCGAGGAATAAGAATTGATACTACATCTCCCTTTCCGATACCCATGGACATAAGTTTTCCAGCGATGGAATCTGATATAGCGTCAACTTCTGTGTATGTCAGTGTCCATTGCTTGTACACAACAGCCTTATTTTCCGGATACTTTCTAACTGTTTCTTTAAACATTGAAACGATATCCATATCCTGAACATCTGCATCTGTCATGTTAAAGACTTCCAGTTCCTTCTCGTTCTCATCATCAATCAGCTTGATGTCTTTTAACATGGCTTTTCCACATAATCCATCAACGATCATGGTATAGAGCCGAGCCATTCTTTCTATAGTATCTTCAAGGAATTTGCCACAGTCATATTCAAAAACAAGCTCGTAATCAGCATCACTGCGCTTTAGAACATGTAGGGTTAAGGATGCCATTACGTCATCAGAGTGGAACAATTCCATTGGAATAAGGCGACCATCTATTTTTACATCTGATAGCATGTCACCCTGATAGACGAAGAAACAGTCAGGATGTATTCCAAATTCTCCATATAAACCTGAAAAATCAGCACCGTCATGTGCAACTAGATTATGAAAATGTTCCTGTAAATCGCTCATGAATGAAATGCATTTCTGCTCATCATCAATATTAGACAAAACCGGTATATTGTGTACCATCATTCCAATGGTATTTTTCAATATAGGATCATGTCTCCCATTTTCCCCCACAAAAAACAGAACATTTTTCTGATTACACAGAATGCGTAGCATATAAGCATAGGCACTCATAAAAAGACTGCTCTCAGTAATGTGATTTTTTAATAAAACATTATGCAAATATCCTGACAGTTCTCTTCTGCTTTTATAAAGCGTCGTATTGAAAACACCAAGCTTTCCTTCTTGTGATTTTAGATTAGGATCATCATCAGCATAAAGGCTTGTATCACCCTCAAGATTCTCCAGCATATTTCGGTAAACCAAATCATCTTTAGTTTGTTCTTTGTCATGCTCTGCTTCATATAGCGCAAGAGAAAGATTACTCATTTCCTCAGGATCAGATTTTTCACCGTTATAAGCCTCTGCAATATTTTTTGCAAGAAGGGATAATGATGTTCCGTCACAGACAATATGATGAGCACAAAGTAAGAGATAGAGTCCATCTTCCATGCGATAAATAACTGCACGACAAGGGATATCATTTTCAAGATCAAAAGGAGTATTTATACTCTTTGCCAGAACAGAGTGATCCCTTGTAACCGCATCTATCAACTTTATATCGATTTCGGCATCAATTTGCGGAACCAAAGAAGGAATTCCATCAATTATTCGAGTTAGCGATGTCAAAATAGGATACCGTCCAACTATCTCCCTAACTATACTTCGAAGCTTTTCCGGATCAGGCTTCATATCATTTGGCAAAAAAAACCCAAATACATTGTTGTACGCCGTTTCTTTACCGGGAATCTGACAGTCAAGAAAAATAGACATCTGTGCTCTGGTAAGAGGATACGATTCTGCTTTCCTACTCTTAAATACAAATAGATCAGATAATTCTTCTTTTGCTTCAGATATCAGACGGGGTGTT
>JAILNV010000224.1 GCA_024691125.1 Lachnospiraceae bacterium
AATTATTTAATCCCACAAAAGCCTTGACTTTGTATCATTTCTCAATTATTTTCAAACCAGAGATTATCGGGCCACCATATCAAATTCCTTCTTCTATACTCTCTATCAAATGATAGGAATTTGGTAAAAGAAAATATCATCATCAGAAGTGTTTTTCAATCAAAATCTTAATTTTCACAACACACAAGGATAATTTTATTATGCTATCACAGAAACAGATCAGGCAATGGATTCCTGATGCAGTATCAGCCTTCCAATCCGTTATGCCTCCAATTAGTAAACCATACCCAATAATTCAGATAGCCTCTTCTGCTACTCTTAACAAGGTTAGGTCACATCTTGTAGAACAGACAAAATCCCAAAACAGGAATATAAAGAATCCATACACAAGTATGATGGAAATGCTGTATGGACATAGCGGAACAGCCATCCTCATCTACCAGAAATTGTGTCCAGAGTCTAAAGATGAGTTTAATCATGCTCTCTGGCATGAGCTGGGGCATTTCTATGCAATATCAGCAGAAACAGAATCCTTTTTCCTTCTAGCTGATCAAAAAACCAACGAAAATCAAATCCGGCAAAGCGGATACTGGCTGTGGAATGAGTTTATTGCTGAATGCATTTCAAATCATGTAGGAAAAGAGATCAACTCTTCTTTAATAGAAAACACAGATTACAACTGTCAATTATACTGGAGACAGACATATCTCCGTCTGCAGTATTTAATTCAGCTGGCATACAATATACTTCCCTACTCATTCAGTGAATACGATCTTGCCATCTACTATGCTACGCTGCTTACAGATCCTTATACAGTTACTTTTGTAAACAATGCCATAAATAATGAATTGACGGTATGGGATCCTAACAAAGAATCTTATATTCCCATGAGACCTGATAGTATCGAACCTACTGCACTCTCACTTCTTCCCAAGGAATATGTTAATCTTCTTCTTGATATTACAGACCTTCTCCGGGACAAGGTTGAAGAGATTGAATTCTGGAAAGTAGACGAATCCTTCCTTGACCGCCTTGGTCTTATAGTGAATGAATTAAATATTAAAAAATCTATGCAGCAACTTCTAAAAATGCAGAAGTGAATCAAAAAGGAGATGACGTACAATCATCCCCTTATCCAATCTCTGCTCCTATTATTAAAATATTACTACCTGGCCTCACGAAAAATATTATTGGTTTTACTTGTCCACAAGCCAGTCCGGCGGAAGTATGAATTCTCTGCTTCTGTCTTCCATGCCGATCCCCAACTCAGCCGGTGCATTAGCCAGCTGTTCTTCCGAGAAACTATCAAGAAGAGCAAAGTCAATATCCCAAAAAAGCTCATCCATATAGTACTTCATGTTCTCGATATGATTAAGTTTATAATATGCTGATGGCTCTGCCAGATCATTTTCGAATGCTTCTTCAAGTTCATCGCTGTCTCCAAAGTCGTATTCACCCGGCTCAAAATCATAATAGACACAGTCCGGATCGTTCTCAGCCTCCTTGAAAATATGGTAAACATAATCCCTATCAGGCATTGGAACAACCAATTCCTCCGGATTGGTATCAATCTGCTCATATATCAGGTGCGCCATGATGTACTCCATTGCCAGTTCCGGTACAAACTCTTCTGGAGACTCCAGCAGGGCCTTAAACCGTAAGAGCATATCACGCCCTCTTTTAATATCATAATCGTCAGGAAGGATCGGCCTTAAAACAGTTTCAAACAGTTCTTCCGCATCATCTTCATCAATCATAAAAGCATATTCATCAACAAGGTCCAGAATTCGTTCTGTCAGGTATTCCTGAACCATCTTATGAATCTTGGGATCATATTCATTTGGTAATCGGAGCATAATTCACTGCCCTCCCACAAAATCTTTGCTTTAAAGGCTATCGCCCATTCTCTCAACTCTTCCACAACCACATATCGGCAATCGAGATATCATGCCGCCTTGTTTTCCCCTGTATGATAATCAATTATAATCCCCGGCTGAACATTGTAAACAAAAACATGAAAACAGACATCCCGACCGCCATGATCGACAGAATATGCTTCCATCTCAACGCCCCGGGCAAGCAGGTCATCTTCTGAAAAATAAGGGGTAACACGGTACAGCACCTTACCATCCTGATCATCCAGGTATCTTAATACTTTTTTCTCGTAGGGGAGCATGCCCTCCGCATTGAAATAACGGGTCCCAGTGATAAGATTCTTCTCATTTGCATTTTCTCCGGTAAGCGCATATGCAATCAAGTGACAGCGGTTATACAAATATGGCGGATCGCTGTCTATGATCCCCGGATATTTTTCCTGATGCCAGCCGGTGGGCCGTATCATTCCAATATCTCCTCGCTCCTCTGTCGGCATCAAATTCCTGTCTATCATGGCAACTGCTGTTCCGCATCTGCCAAGAAAATCCAGATCACTATATGATTCGCCTTGAACATAAGTCAAATCATATTCATTAAAAGAAGGAATATTGTCATTCAATTCCACAGACAGCTCACCTGTATACTCTGGAATAAGCTCCGGGTTACTGACACAAAGTGCTGAAGAAGGTCCGTTCCGGCCATTATCTAATCTGACGGTCTGATT
>JAILNV010000001.1 GCA_024691125.1 Lachnospiraceae bacterium
GCAACAGCATCATAACCGTCACACAGGATGAAAGAAGGGTATGCTTTACATGGAAATACGGAACACACCGTATCTCTCTGACCGCCGACTTTAACGATCATTCATATGCGATAGAGTCAAACGCGTAAAGTATATCAGACAAACCTAAACCATCCAAAGTCGAAATTGCTTCCGGGAAGAAAAATGAAAGAAGCACTCCATCTCCCCGAGCGTGGGGATATAGGGAAGTCCATCTCTTTTAAATCCACGCTCTCGGAGAATTCAAGTATCTCCGTCACTTCAGTACCATCCACCGCACTTTTCAGATGAAGATGTATCGTATTTGTTCCGCCCTTTGCCCTTCCATATAACATGATACCGGAAGCTTTGCCGGGCGAAAAATCCATTTCCCCGAATGACAGGGTTACATTATTGCCTATATCTTCTACCAAATCATCCTTTTTCGTGAACCTGTCACCGTATATCGACCCGGCATCGGAAGCACTGATAATGTGCCATGCCCTGTTCTGTTTCTCAAATGAGAAACCTTTTATATGTATCTTATCCCTGACCCTTAAGCTTATCGTATTAACACCCGCAAGCCTTCTGTCAAGCTCCCAGGTTTCCGGCTGATATACATTCCAGATCATCTTCTTGCGGTATACCATGCTTCCCAGAAGCTGCGCAGTTTCAGTTCCGGGAACGCCCCTCCATATCTCAATATCATAAGGTTCATCCGACAGAGCAAATATATCGACAGTTATTTTATCCGAACCATCAACTCCAAAATCAATTCCTTCGTAAGTAACAACCGTTATGCCGTCCCGCCCCGTCGCTATACCCTGCTCATTTCCGGCAGATACTTCTCCTTCAGAGCCGCTGTAAAGACCGGCATATATATATCCGTACGGATCTAAAAATGCGGTTCCCAGACCTTGTGCGCTGAATTCAAGCTCCGAGATAACCCTTGCATGATCCGCCCCGTTATCCGCCTCGCACCTTACCCTGAATTCACCGTCTCCCAGAGCAGTTACGACTGCTTTTGCGCCTTCTCCTTCAACCTTTGCTATGTTGGTCTTTACACCTTTATTATTTAACACCCTGAAGATAAGTCCGCTGTCGTCAGCCCCCTGCGGCAGCACGCTCGCCTTAACCGTTACCGTCCTGTTATCAGGGCTTAATTCCCTGACGTTCTCAGATGTTAAGCGTATAGCCCTTATATCATTAGACGGCACCGGTTCTGCTTCTATCCGGGGCAATATATCTTCGTATGCTTTTTTAACTATGACCAGCGCCCTGCCGGAAAACAGCCTCCGTGTGTCCGACTTATAACTGTCGTAATCCGAGCTGTCACCGTTGTCAAAACCGATAAGGGTTCCGTTCTTTACCGTAACTTTGACATGATCATTGGCATTCTCGACTACGAAGCCGTTCTCATCTATTGCCGTTATACTTGTAAAAACAAGGTCGTCCGCATCCGATGTTTCGTCTGTATTAAGCTCCAGTCCGCACGTTTCGCCAAAGGATCTCTTTACATCCGCAGCAACAGCCTCCCCGTTCTCATCATATGCCCTTGCTTCAAGCACACCCCTTTCAAATATTACGCTGTAATCCGCAATGATATGCTGACCGCTTCCCTCTTCATGGTCAAGCTTCTGCTTCCCAAGGCTTTTACCGTTTAAGAAAAGCTCAACAAAGGGTGCGTTGCTCGCGACTCTTACATCTATCCTCTGACCCTCGTTAAAATCCCAATACGGAAAAATGTGCACAAAAGGATCTTCCTTCATTTTTACCCAGGCGGATTTCCACACATAATAAGCATCCTTAAAGAAGCCTGCCGTATCTATAAGACCAAAATATGAATTTTTCGTATGATAAGGCGTGGGCTCACCTATATAATCGTAGCCCGTCCATATGAACTGTCCGAGCGAAAACTTAAGATCCCTGTCGGTACAGATGCAGTATTCAAGGCTCTTTGCACCCCAGCTCGTATTAGAGTTCCCAAGGGACGAGCACTGCAGATCAGAATCCGATATAATGGTTTCGGCAAGAGGAAAATGATATATACCTCTGCTCTGAACGAGCGAATATGTCTCACTGCCATATATTACCCAATCCGGATGTTCTCTGTGATGTTGCTCATAACATCGTTCGGCATAATTATATCCGACCGCATCAAGCTCCTCAGCACACCTTTGCGCGTTCTTCCAGGGCATATAATCCGAAGCAATGGTCACATACGCATTTATTTCAGGATCATAGCGCCTTACTTCATCCCGGAGAAGCTTCGTTATCTCAAGCCCCCTTTCATCGGCATGCGTATCATATATCTCGTTGCCGATGCTCCACATAAATACACAGGGATGATTCCTGTCGCGCTTAACCCAGCTTGCGACATCCCTTTTATACCATTCGGAAAAAAACCTCGAAAAATCATACTCCGTCTTTGGCCGCTCCCACATATCAAATGATTCCGAAATGACAAGAAATCCCATCTCATCGGCAAGCTCCAATACAGCCGGATCAAAGGCATTGTGTGCAAGCCTTAAGGCATTTGCCCCCATGGCCTTTATTTGCTTGAGTCGTCTTTTGAATGCACATCTGTTAAATGCCACTCCCAGAGCGCCAAGATCGTGATGGATGCATACTCCGTTAAGCTTTAAATGCTCATCATTAAGATAAAGACCTTCATCGGGATCAAGCTTTATGTCCCTGAAGCCTGTCCTTACCGTCTCCGTCTGCATAACCGCGCCGGAATCATCAAGGAGTGAGATTGCAAGATCATAGAGCACCGGTTCCTCTATGCTCCACTCCTGCGGCTCCTTTACGGTAAGAGTGATGTCTGTATCGCCGTGTCTTTCCAAAGACACGATCTGCACCCTTTCCCCGTTTCTGTCACTAAGCTCACAGCTTATCTTATACTTTCCGCCGTCATTCCCTGTAACTTCTGCTGTCACATGCAGAAGATAATCCCTTCCCGACTTCACGGCATGTGTATATATCCCGTTTTCGGGGATATATACATCGTCATATTCACACAGCCACACATTTCTGTAAATACCTGCTCCGGTGTACCATCTTGCGCTCGGATACCTGCATCTTGCCGCTACACAGATCTCATTGACACCGGGGGATACAAGGTGGCTCACATCAAGTACAAACTGTGTGTATCCGCTCTTCCATTCATCGGCTTCCCTGCCGTTTATATAGACGATACTGTCCATATATATGCCGTCAAATATGAAGGTATAACGCCTGCCCTCCACAGCCTCAAAGGAGTTAAGATACCATCCGTTCCCATCTTCATAGAAGCTTCGCGGATCATCGATCATCCAGTCATGAGGGATCAAAACATCCGCAAAATCACCCCTGTGCTTCATCACGGTATCATAATCCGTATCCGGTAATGTTTTCAAAAACCTCCAGTTATCCGTAAACAGTTTTTTCATACTCTGCTTCCCCATCTCCTGAACATCAATCTCTCCTGCCTGCCGACCGCCGCAGTGCTGTCACTTAAGTATAACAAAGCTCCCCGCCCCCATCTCAAGCCGGTCGCCATCCACATCTGCGGTCCCTATCAGGTATACCGCCTTCTTACCGGCAAACTCCTTAAGCGCTGCTGACATCCTCTCATCAGAAGGATTTACCACACATATGGCATTACCCCTTACATACACGAAGGGCTTACCCTTCTCCCCGAGAAGCACGCTAAAATCACTGTCGGCATCAAAATCGCTCCCGCTCCCACGCATCATGAAAATGTCACGCACCACATGAAGAAGTGAAGCCTCATCTTTAAGTGCATCTTCCACATTCGGGGCATCAGCAGATTCATCCACCGGAAGGTACAGCTCGTCCTTTGCTGCTTCCGAAAATCCCCTGTTGGTCCCACCGTTCCACTGCATGGGCGTACGGCTTCCGGTCCTTGTGTAGCCGCCTTCCTTAGTGGCTACCGGCAAGTATCTCATCCCTATTTCATCCCCGTAATACATAAACGGTACGCCAGGAAGCGTGAAGAGCGTCGCGTATGCAACCTTAAGCTCCGGTATGGTAAGATTCTCCCGCGGACGGGTTGTATCATGATTGCAACTGATAAGAGAGATATATCCCCTTCCATTTATCTCCTCAAGCCTCGGAACATATTCATCCAGAAACCGCGTTATATCACCCTTTCCGTCTGCCTTAAAATAGCTGTGATCCCCGCCCGGGGTTTCATAATCACGAAGCAGTGAGTTATATCCGTTTCCTCTCCAGTTTAAGAAAAAATCCATATCAAAACCGGCACCCATAATTGCCTGATGGGAGTTGTTCCACTCCGCCACAAATGCCGCTTCGGGATAATCCTTTCGCACTGACTCAAAAATATCCCGCCATACCCTGCAGGTTCCGCTCTTCTCTTCATCATCGTCCTTTACCAGGGAATCCGCCATATCAACCCTGAACCCGTCGCATCCCAGCGACAGCCAGAAGCGTATAACATCCTTGACCGCTTCTCTCGTCTTAAGACAGTCAGGATCGTCCATACCCTTCTGCCAGGGCTCTTCGGGATTAAGGAAACCGTAATTAAGTGCCGGCTGGCATTTGAAGAAATTAAGCATGTAGGTTCCGTTACGCTCACTTTCTCCGCCTATATAGGGATGCCCCTTTATGCCCTTTATCCACCAATCCGTCCAGATATAGCGGCCGGAATACTCGTTTTGCTCCGCCTTCCTGCTTTCAAGGAACCACGGATGCTCCTCCGATGTATGCCCGGGAACAAGATCAAGAAAAACCCTGATCCCCTTCTCGTGAGCAGCATCGAAAAGACGACACAGATCTTCATTGCTGCCGTATCTTGAAGCTGTCTTCCTATAATCCCTAACATCATATCCCGCATCCTTGAAAGGGGAATCGAAGCACGGATTGATCCACAGGGCATTTGCTCCCAGCTCCTTTATATAATCAAGCTTCCTTATAATACCCTCGAAATCCCCTATCCCATCCGCATTACTGTCATAAAACGACTGTGGATAAATCTCATAAAATACCGCTTTTTTAAGCCAATCCAACATATTCTCCTCCGCAATACTTAATGGCATTAACCTTTGACCGCGCCGCCGGTAACACCTTCAACATAGTAGTTCTGAAGCGCCATGAACAATACCGTAACCGGAATCGCTATAAGTATCCCGCCCGCGCAGAATCTCGTGAAATACCCCTGGTAGTCGTTCGTCCATACCCACCTTGTCATCGCCACCGCAACATTGTAGCTCTCATCATGTCCGAAAGCCACATATGAAGCAAAGATATAATCACACCACGGGGCCATAAACGCTACAAGTGCTGTGTAAATGATTATAGGCTTGCTCATCGGTATGATCATGGTAAAGAAGATCCTTGCTCGGGATGCGCCGTCTATCCTTGCGGCCTCATCCAATGCCTTCGGTATTGTGTCAAAATACCCCTTGCAGACATAGTATCCCATGCCGGAGCTCGCTACCGAAATAAGGATAAGTCCGGGAACCGCTCCTGCCTGCGTCATTCCAAACTGCTTTAACAGGAAGTACAGACAGATCATTGTAAGGAAGCCCGGGAACATTCCCAATATCAGCCAGAACCGCATGAGCAGCTCGCGACCGGCAAAACGCATCCTGGATAACGCATAACTTACACAAAGGATGATCATAGTCTGCAAGATGGATACAAATATTGCTATTACCAGCGTATTCCCATACCATCTTAGGAAATTCGTCTGACCCGAAAACAGAAATCTGTAGTTATCCAGCGAAAAATGCTTCGGAATAAGATAATCAACCATACCTCCGTATTCGACCTTGGGATCATAAGATCTGAAGCTCTGCAGCAACAGTCCGGCAAAAGGGAACAGCCATATAATGCTGATCATTATCAGAACAATGTATGCCCAGACTGTATTTGCCGTTTTTTTCCTGCTCATACTGCTATTATTATCCGTTTTGCTCATTGGAATCCCTCCTCGTCCCTTACAGAAGGCAGCCTGTTATATACGACCATCGTCACCACGGCAGTTACAATGAAGACCATGATACCGAGTACCGCAGCCATCTTGTAGTTTGTATCGTTGACCGTCATCTTATACAGCCATGTCACCAGAAGATCCGTTGACCCTGCTTTATTTGCAAGCTTCATTGACTGTGGTTTGCCCTGTGTAAGCAGATAAATAACATTGAAGTTATTAAGGTTGTTCGTAAACTGCGTCAGGAGAAAAGGTCCGGTTACAAATAACATATAAGGAAGTGTTATGCTCTTAAACATCTGCCATCCCGTAGCCCCGTCAACCTTAGCGCTTTCATACAGTTCCGCCGGTATGTTCATCAGAAGTCCCGTTGCAATGAGCATAAGATACGGGATTCCGATCCAAATGTTTACAACGATTATCGTAATGCGCGCGAGCATCGGATCAACCCAGAACTGTATCGGCGAAGATATAAACCCCCATTTCAGCAGGTATCCGTTTATAAGACCGTCATTTGCAAACAGCTTCATTACATACAGCAAAGATACAAACTGTGGAACCGCTATTGTAAGTACAAGTATTGTCCTCCACAGCTTTTTAAGCTTTACCTCTTTCTTGTTTATCAGTATAGCCACCGCAAGTCCGAGAAAATAGTCAATAAAGGTTGCAAAGAATGCCCATACAAGCGTCCATGCAAGTACCTTGAAAAATGTCGGAGCCATGCCCTGTGTTCCGAAGGACAAAAGGTTTTTGAAATTGTCAAGTCCCACCCATGTAAACAGATTCGTTGGCGCCTGATGTTTGTCATCATAGTTAGTAAATGCGATGCATATCATAAATATGATGGGTACAACGGTAAACAGGAACACGCCGCTTACAGGTATCGCAAGCAGTGTCTTGTCAAGATGTCCGTCAAAGAGCGAGCTTAACACTTTTTTGTTTGAGGGCAGTGTCTTGCCTGCCTTGAGAAGCTCCTCCTGTTTCAGATTGTCCTTAATGTTCAGATACCAAAGAAAAACAAAGACAGCTATGACTATCAGGGTAAGGATCCCGAATAAAAGTATAAGAAACGAATTATCACCATAAACCGTCTTCCGGCCTTCCTTATGCGTCTCCACCGTTCCGAGTGTCGGCAGTTTGGATAAATACACACCTCCAAACCGTATCATATACACTATGAACAGTACCTCTGTGATCAAAAAAGCAAAGCCCTTGATCCACTGCCCCCTCATCATCTGCCCAATACCCATGATCAGAAATGAGAGCCTGGTTTTAAAGTCACCTTTCATATGTAACCTCCCAAAAAATTGCGGTTAAAATGATCCGGCAAAAGACTGTTTCTCTTGCCGGATCTTCATCACATAATTACTGTGCGTATGATTCGCAGGTATCCTGGAACTTCTGAAGTGCGGCCATAAGATCGTCATCACTTGAGTATGATGAAAGCTCGCCGTTTCTTATGCTGTCACCAAGCGAAGTAGACAGTGTCCAGTAATCGCCGGGGTACTGACCCTGAGGTATTGAATACTGAAGCTGTTCGGCAAGAGCCGAAAGTGCAGCATCCGACTTTACATCACTCGAAGCCTGAGCCTTGATATTTGAAGGCCCCCAACCTACCTCCTTATATCTCGCAAGCTGAGCCTCCTCACCCGCAAGGAAGTATGCCAGCGCATCACAGGCTGCAAGCTTGGCATCCTCAGTCTGAGGCTTAACTCCGAGAAGCTTGAATCCGCCGAAACCGCTCATCTGATGTTCTTTTCCGTTACCATCCTTAAATGTGGGAAGCTTGGCACAGGCGTAATTGTCGCCGAATACTTCCTGAGCCGTTGCGCTGTCCCATGTTCCGTCCACTATAGCGCCCACATTTGTTGCCTCACCCATGGCGGAGCCGTTCTGGAATGCTTTTGATTCACTCAGCCCGATCATTGCCTTAAGGGCAGCAAGACCCTCATCCGATGCATAGGTTACATTTGCCTTAGTGAAGTTACCGTTATCATCTGTTTCATATGAAAGATCACATCCCGCTCCGAAGAAAAATGCCGTCTGATACCAACCGGAATTTATCTCCATATAGAAATTCTTACCTGCCGCCTCGCAGTCAGCAAGGATTCCGTCAAGAGTCGAAGGATCCTTAACTACGCTCTTATCATAGTAAAGGAAATATCCGTTATCCGATGTGAGCGGATATGCATACAGCTCATTTCCGACTGTGGCGGCTTTGATCGAGCCCTCGTCATTCTCGCTCTTTACCGCGTCAAGCACATCCGGATTAACCGTTTCAAGAGCACCCGCTGCAACAAGACGCGCTATCTGATCCTGAGCAAAAGCGTAGATATCAGCACCCGCTTCAACATCCGTGATCATATTTCCGGCAGCATCACCTTCACCCACAGCCTCAACAGAAACCTTGAATCCCGCATAATCCGGATTGTCTGCCATGAACTTCTCCACCTGTTTGGCGGTAAAATCAACAACCGCATCCGCAACCCATACCTTGATCTCGCCCGAACCGCCGTCACCGACAGTTGCACTCGGCTTTTCCTCTTCGGCTTCTCCGGCAGCCGGTGCTTCTTCTGCCTTATCTTCCGCGGCGGGTTCCGCAGTTTCTTCGGCCGCAGGCTGCGCAGGTTCCGCGGCTGCTCCGCCGCAGCCTGCAAGAAGCGAGCTTATCATAGCCGATGCCAACAGTAACGACAATACTTTCTTTTTCATCTTTGTTTCCTCCTGTCATGTAAATATGGTTTATGGGTTAAAATCTTTATTATGTCCTTTATTATATTATATACCGGTCGTTATCTTAGCCTGTATATCAGTGTTCCGTTTGCCTCAAGCTCCCCTTCCTTAAACCTCCTCGAAAAAAGGATATCATCCGCTTCCGGAACCTTTACCGGATCATCCGAAGCATTCAGCAGTACCTTGATCCTCCTGCCCTCTTTGTCAAGCTTGATATACTCTATACATCTCATTGTACTGATCTCGCACGGAAAATGGAAGTACAGACTGCGAAAAGTCGCCTCTTCCCGCCTTAACCGGATCAACGCCCGCACCATCCCGGTCAGATCGTCGTGGATCCCCTTGTCCACTTCATCCCATGGCATGCACCTGCGGCAGTCCGGATCATGTCCGCCTTCCATGCCAATCTCCGTTCCGTAAAACATGCACACACTGCCGGGCATCGTAAACAGCGCCGCAAGTTCCTGAATGAAGATATCCGGATCCTTTGTCCTTGTCATCAACCGATCCGTATCATGCGAATCCAGAAGGTTGAAGAGAACATTGTTTGTCTGCTGCTGATACATTGTATAACAACTGTTCACACGGTATGCGAAATCCTTTTTCGTAAGTGAACGATCCACAAAGAAATCATTGATACCGCTTGTCAGCGGATAGTTCATGACAGCATCATATTCATCTCCGTACAGCCATTGCGACGCATCATGCCATATCTCACCGAGCAGATAAAAATCACTCTTTTGCTCCTTCAGTACCCTGCGCAGCCTCTTTAACAGGCGGTGACTGACTTCATTTCCGACATCAAAACGGATCCCGTCAATATCATATCGTCTTATCCACTGGGTACATACCTTTTCGATATAATCAATGACTTCCGGATTATTCGTGTTGAGCTTCGGCATATTTGCAAAAAATGCAAATGAATAGAACTGTCCGTCACGCGTACTCTTCGTCAGATCAACCGGCCATTCGTTCACCATGAACCAGTCAAAATACCGGGAATCCGGTCCCTTCTCCACCACATCTATCCATGGAAGGAAATTCGCGCCGCTGTGGTTGAAAACCCCGTCCATCATGATCCTGATACCCCTTGCGTGCGCTTCATCCACAAGGCTTTTCATATCCCGTTCATTTCCGAACGAAGGATCTATCGTTTCATAGTCCGATGTATCATACTTGTGGTTGGATTCCGCCATACAGATGGGCGTAAGATATATTCCGTTTATCCCAAGATCCTTAAGATAATCCAGCTTCTCGATTATGCCCTTAAGATTTCCCCCGAAGCGTTCCTCATTCCTTACGCTGCCCTTACGCCACGGCACGATATTCTCATCTTCCCTGCTGTCTTTGCCTCTGCGGAAGCGATCGGGAAAGATCTGATACCATACCGTTTCATTCACCCAATCCGGCGTGCGATTGACATCTGCCGGATTCATCCATGGCACTATAAAATACTGGAGCATCTTTCCGGGAACTTCCATCTGCTCTTTTGTAAGGCATCCGTCCTCAAAATAATACAGGATCTCGTCAGCGGCATGAAGCTCGAAATAGTATTTGCACCTTTTGTATTCCGGTCTTATGGTAGTCGTCCACCAGGTGTGATTCTTAAGTTCCTTTTTATATACCACTTCCTCCCGCATGCCGATCCAGTCCTCTGCCCCGCCGGCAATTCCCGCCTGATACGGATCTCCGTATATAAGGTAAACCTGCTTAACATCATGTCCCGTCTTCAGATTGATAACAAGTTCATCATCTAAAAAAGAGTAACTCATCTGCTCGGATGTTCTGTGATAAATTGCGGAATGGTCCATGCTCTCACCGTTCAAATATAATTCCATATGTTTCGTAAAGTTTCGCTATAACTGTATACTATTCTATTTATTCGCATTTGTCAACATTCTATTTGATCGTTTTTTACGAAAATTCCCAGTTGATTTTTTTCGCTATGTATTCTATACTATTGACTGATATATAAAGGAAATAATATGGCAACCATAAAAGATATCGCAAAAAAACTTAATATATCAACCGGTACGGTCTCCAAGGGCTTAAACGGTGCAAGTGACATCAGCGAAGCGTTGCGTCACCAGATACTCGACACCGCGGCCGAGATGGGATACACCAAGCGGGGGGCGGCAAAACCCGAAAACAGGAAGCTTTGTATTTTCATCGAAAATATGGATTACTACTTGGAGGATGATTTCGGATATGATATTATCCTTGGCTTTAAACAGGCTGCATTTAATGAAAACTGGGCTGTTGAAGTAATCCCGGTAAGCCATCTCGTCCAGGAGCGTCACACTTATGACCGTTTCATGATCAGTCAGGGGTTTTCAGGTGCTTTGATCCTCGGTTTTGCATATGACGACCCATGGATGACATTCTTTGGCGGCACACACATTCCAACCGTACTTTTTGATCATCATCTTACCGGTAATCCCATGGTGGGTTTCGTAGGAAGCGACAGTGTCGAGGGTATTGAATTGGCCGTGTCCCATCTTGTATCACAGGGACATAAGAGGATTGCGTTTCTAAGCGGAGATGAATCCTCAATGATCTCCGAATTTCGTTTGAGTGCCTTCAAAAGGAGTATGAAGACCCACGGGTTCTCTCTGCTTCCCGAGCTCTATGCTTCCTCCAGCTACAGTGCCGGTGCGGATCCCGATACGGTTCTTTCCCTTATCAATAACGGAGCCACAGCCATTATGTGCGGAAGCGATATTATAGCATACAGCGTTATCCGCGCCTGTAATGCTTTGAACATAAGTATACCGGATGATATTAGTCTGGTCGGCTACGATGACCTTCCCGCATCGGCAGCTACCAATCCTGCATTAACCACGATCAGACAGGATCGGCTTATGATAGGTAAATCAGGTTATTATACTCTTTACTCGATCATACAGGGTGTTTCATTAAGC
>JAILNV010000036.1 GCA_024691125.1 Lachnospiraceae bacterium
CAAACCTGTCCAGAGAAGCTTCCGGCAGGGGAAATGTTCCGGTTGTTTCCACCGGATTCTCCGTTGCGATAACTGCAAAGGGCTTATCAAGGACATAAGTCTCGTTGTCTACCGTGACCTGTCCCTCCTCCATAGCCTCAAGCAATGCCGACTGCGTTCTCGGAGTAGCCCTGTTTATCTCATCTGCCAGAATGATATTTGCAAACACCGGACCCCTTACAAACTTAAAGGTCGAATCACCCTGATCATATACATTAAGACCTGTTATATCGGCAGGTAAAAGGTCCGGAGTAAACTGAATCCTGGAAAAATCAGCCGAGATCAGGGCCGCGAGTCTTTTGGCCATAAGGGTTTTTCCCGTTCCGGGTGTATCCTCTATCATGATATGTCCGCCCGCCAAAATGCCGGTAAGAAGAAGATCCGTCACTTCCTCCTTGCCTATTACAACTGAATTGACGCCCGATTTCAGTTTATCTATTATATCTTTACCTCTTTGAATATCCATCCTGATCCCCCCGGCAGATATTATTCATCCCGTTTTCTCTGATTCTTGGCTATATACATCTTCTCATCGACAGCAGCAAATATATTTCGGAGCTTCATCTTCTCCGATATCTCCGTTTCTACGCTGCCGAAACTGGCCGAAACTTCAAATCCCAGTTTCTCGCTCTTCCTTTTAAGCTTATCCTTGATATTCTCAAGGATTTCTGCAGCATCTCCTCCCCCGGGTATAAAGGCAAGCATCTCATCACCACCGAACCGTACGCACAGACTGTCCGGGGGACACGATGACTTAAGAGCTGATGCTACCGCCGCTATGGCCTTGTCACCGGCCCTGTGGCCAAGATTATCATTTATCCTCTTAAGATAATCAAGATCTGTCATCAAGACAAGCAGCGGTTTACCCTCATTGGCCGGATCATTCCTGATCTCATCAAAAACTTCACGGAAGGCCACCCTGTTATACAGTCCCGTCAGCGAATCATTTTTATACATATCGGCAACTCTTTCAAGAAGATGCTGCTGATATTGCATATTTATGTAACCTCCGAGCCCCAAATTAACTATTTCGGTCAGATTTGCGGTTCGTGTATAATCCGTAATATCATATGAATCGAAATAATAAGCCACATATCCCATCGGCTTGTCCATGTAATCAAGAGCCTGAATTATTATTGGAAATCCCTTGCTCTGACGCTCCTTAAGACCGGGAATTATTTCAAGCGGATCAAAATCATCCTCATTAAGCCCGTCAATATCGGGATCGTAGATCACTCTGTAACCGGAGTTTTCAATATCCTCCGTAAAGAAGTTCTGCTCCCTCTCGAGGCAGGCCTTCTTGACCACACAGCACATATGCCCTGTATACGTGCCCTTGAGATTTGAAACTGCTTCATCAAGAGAGGATGACGTTATCATCTTGGTGACACACTCGTGGGTGACGCGCACATCGTCCTGATAACGGTAAAACTTATCGTTCATATGGCTCATGATCCGTCTCTGCGGCTTCATACATCTTGGACATCCACAGGATTCATTCCTTACAAGTTCGGGGATCACGGAATAATCCTTCACTTTTTTGCCTTTATCGGCATCCAACACGGCTCTCATTGTTACCTCAGCCATCTGTGACAATTCACAGTCGACCGTGGTGATACCCGGAATAGAGGTAACCACCTCCTCATATCCGTCAAAACCGGTAACTATACAATCCTCAGGAACATGGATCCCCGCATTCTTGAGCACGTCACAGGCATTTATAGCCATAATGTCGTTAGCACAGATAACGGCCCGCGGGATATGACCGCTGTCAATTATATCCTGCATGGCCTTTCTGGCCGGCTTGGCCCAGAAATCCCCATAAGTCACCATGTCATCACTGAATTCTATCCCGTTCTCCGAAAGAACCCTTTTAAACACTGCCAGTCTCTGTTCTGAAAAAGGATTTCCTTCAAACCCACCCATAAAAAGAGGCTTTTTTACCTCGTGATGCTCGATAACGTGTCTTACAACCTTCTCAAAACCGCTTTCGAAATCAAATCTGACACTGGAGCAGCCCTCATGTTCACCATCAAGGATTACTACAGGCTTACCTTCTTTAATTGATCTTCGGATTATTTTTCCGGAAATGTTGTGGCTCTTGATCTTTTCATTCATAATGACCACAACATCCACATAAGGATATGAGATATAGTCAAAAACCGAAGCTTCTGCGGGATTCTTATCTTCATCCCAATAAATGTCTTCGTTCAATGAGTATACCCACAAAAGGAAACCGTTTTTCTTAAGATGTTCATTCAGCGAAATTATATAACCATGAACCTTAAGATCATAGATCCGCGACGTGCATAAAGCAGCTACCTTATAATCTCCAACCATCTTATTCCCCAAATTTTACAGAATTGAAAGACCGTGATCTTGGTTCTAATTTACCACAGATCACGGTCTTTATCAATTCATGTATGAATTAGGAGATTTATTAACTATTTACGGTGCACCTACTGTTGCGTGGATTGATGCCAGGTAAGCATAGCCTCTTGCGAGACCCTCCGCAGCCTGACGGTCTGTCTCCATCCAAGCCTTAACCGTTGCTTCATTGATCGAATTCAGATATGCAAGTCCTCTTGCGCCTCCTGCTGCTGCTTCTGCATCTCTTGCTGTCCAAGCCTTAACTGTTGCTTCATTGATCGAATTCAGATATGCAAGTCCTCTTGCTGCTCCTGCTGCTGCTTCAGCATCCCTTGCTGTCCAAGCCCTAACTGTTGCTTCGTCGATTGACTGGAGCCATTTGTACTCTCTGTCAAGATCCCTTACTGCATAAGGTACAAGTGCGGGATTAACTGACTGGAGATATGCAAGCTCTCTCTCGCCTGCCTTGAGGATCTCAGCATTCCTTGCTGCTGATGCCTTAGCTGTTGCTTCGTTTATAGACTGAAGATATGCAGCGCCTCTCTGAAGTCCGCTTATTGCTTCTGCATCTCTTGCTGCTGCTGCCTTAGCTGTTGCTTCGTTTATAGACTGAAGATATGCAGCACCTCTCTGAAGTCCGCTTAATGCTTCTGCATCCCTTGCTGCTGCTGCCTTAGCTGTGGACTCCTTAATGGAATCAAGATAAGCCTGGCCTGCAACTGCGCCTGCCTCAGCCTGACGATCAACTTCTATCGCCCAAGCTATCGTTGACTGCTGGATTGACTGAAGATAAGCCATTCCTCTCTCATATCCGCTCTGTGCGTCCTTAATTACCTGAGAATCCGGAGAAACCTGAGTTGACATTAAGTAAGCCATTCCTCTCTCGTATCCGCTCTGTGCTTCAGATATAACGTCTGCCTTGGCAGGTGTCGCCGTAACTATTGCAGCAACTCCAAGCACTGCGATCGCGCCGAATACCTTACTTAACTTATTCATAATCTCCGTCCTCTTCATGGTAAAAATCTCCTTTCAAAAATGAAAAATTCATATTTTTTTCAACAAAAAACCGCACATCCCACGATGTGACATTAACATGATAAACCAAAACATCGCTTATGTAAAGTGAATTTTGCAAAATTTTTTAATTATTTTGCTTATTTGCACACTTCTTGCCGCATTTAGTGCATTCGTAGATACGTATGCACTAAATATGGGATTTTATTTTTCCTGTTTTAATTTATATACTGATTCTCCATTCGAAGTTACTGTAATTAATGATAAATTTTTTATATTTTCAGTCAGTGACTCCCCTGTTTCAAACACCAGAACAGTATCAACCGAGCCATTAGCAGGTATTATTTCATTATAAGATTTCAAGTCATTGAGCAATATGGTCATTTGTTCATTGACCCGGTCAGTTTCGTTTATCAGGATTCTGAACTTAACGTTGCATGATAATACGTCACATTGTTTATCTTCACCCTCTTCATTCGCGACCTTCAGATGAACGACCAAAAGTTTGCGTCCGGGAGTCGCCTGCATGGAAAATGAAAGATCATCTCCGGCACCGTCGGGATATATATCTGCCGTTTCAAAACCTTCATATGTAATATCAAATCCATCTATGCCTATGGCCGAAGCAAGATTATGTCCATCGAAGGCTGAACCTGAAGACGTATCCGAGAATCCTTCCCTCTCCTCTACCTCTTCCATGGGAACTTCCTCTTCCTTCTCCTCCTTTTCCTCTTCAGGAGCCTCAGTCGGAACAACATCAGCCGGATCAACCCAGGGGATCGGGGTTGGTGTAGGCCGAAGATCACCCAGCCCACCCTTTTTATCAGCGCTGTACCTCATAAGGACCCCGGCGGCATATTCTGCAACCAGCTCCTCATCCTCCTCATTCAGGTCCGTCGTCTCAATCAGGCCGCAGCCCGTTATGGCCGATGCCATTACAAGAGGCAGTGTTCCGCACAATATGATTCTTTTGATCTTTCCATTTAAATGTCCCACGCTACTCTCCATCCACTTCAAAATAAAATTCAACTCCGTTATCGTGATTTATCACTCCGTAACTATTATTAAGCGATTCCATTACGGCCTTAACTATCGACAGGCCTATACCGCTGCCACCGTATTCCCGTGTCCTTGCCTTGTCAACCTTATAGAACTTGGTCCACAGGTGGGGCAATGCCTCATCGGGAATTGGATCCCCCGAATTAAACACGCTCACCCTGACCTTGCCCCCGTCCCTGGATGTCTTTATCTCGATCTTCTTCTCATTCTTACAATAATGTATTGCATTTGACAGATAATTATTGACCACCTGTTCGACCTTGAACTCATCCGACCAGACATACATGGGATGTTCGCTTATAAGATCCACCGTCAGTTCGTCCTGCCTGATAATCAGATCATCCGCCTGTATACAATTGGCGATCAGCTCGGCTATATCAAAACGCTCCATAGAAACGTTATCATTCCCAAACTCCAGCTGATTTAGTTCAAGGAGATTCCTTACGAGCTTGTTCATCCTCGCAGCCTCGTCAATTATCACATCGCAATAATAATCCCGGCTCTCCTCATCCGAATTAACACAGTCCTTAAGCCCTTCGGAGTATCCCTGTATAAGTGCTATAGGTGTTTTTAATTCATGAGACACATTGGATATAAAGTCACCACGCATCTCTTCTATCTCAGCCTTCTTGTTAAGCTCACTCTGAAGGTTGTTATTGGCCGTCTTAAGTTCGCTTATCGTTTTCTCGAGCGTGCTCGAAAGCCTGTTCATATGACACCCGAGCAGGGCTATCTCATTATCGCCGCCGCTCTTGTACTTAACATCAAAGTCAAGCCTTGTCATCTTCTCGGAAATATCAACAAGCTCAAGTATCGGGTCGGTCACCTTACGCGACAGGATAAGATTTACAATAAGCCCCAGCAGGAGAACAACAATTCCTACATATAATAATAGTCTGTTTGCAACATGGGCACTTGTCTCAATGGACTCCATCGGGCTTCTCATGAACACGAAGCGGTTGCCGGTAAGGACTCCCCACAATTCTATATACTCCGTGTGCATCCTGGGGTCCATATTTTTCTGAACCGTATAAGTGTCATTCTTATAGATCACTTCGTCTACCGGATCGTTGGAGAAAATATATCCCAGAAGCCTGTCGGTGAGTATGCGGGTATCATTAACCGTAGCACGGATTGTGTTCGTATCGGCATCAAGGACCAGTATGTCAAGGTTGTATCTTGCCGCAACCTGATCAAGGCCGACAGTGAACTCCTCGGTATCAAGTCCCCCGTTAAGGGAATATCCGTCTATAAGCTTGTAGGCTTCCCGCAGTACCTTTTCCTTCTGCTTGGTATAAAAGGGACCCAGCAGAAGACTGTTCGCAAGTATGCACAACAGGATAACGCTCACCATTGCAGCCGAAAACAAGAGCATAAACTGCAGCCTTATCGAATGTTTCATTACTGTTCTCCGCCACCTTCGCCGTTTTCACCGCCCTGATCCTGACCGCCTTCCTCTGCCGGGGGCTGTTCTGCAGGCGGTTGTTCTGCAGGAGGTTGCTCCGCAGGCGGTTGACCTTCCTCAGGAGCAGGCTGTTCGGGATTCTCGACCACAGGTTCGGGTTCGGGCTCCTTTACCACCCATCTGTAGAAAAAGGCATGGTTTCCGATCATCTCATATTCAGCGATCCGATAGTAATCCGCCCACTTCTGTGTCATGAAGAAGAGATAGTCACCTACCCTGGCTCCTCCGAGAACCTCCTGGGCAGCCTTAATACATGTTGAGTTGGCTCCCTGGGATATTATGAATTCAACCTTGCCCGACCTGTAGGAGGCAAATTGCAAATTCTGTGTAATGACTGCGGTGACTGTATTCGGAAATGCGGAGCTCTTGACCCTGTTCATTATAACTGAACCGACCGCCAGCTTGCCCGTATATGATTCACCGCCCGCTTCGGCCTGTATTGTTGCGGCCAGCCACTCAAGTTCGGATGCTGAGGCTGCATATGATCCTCCTGTATCTTCCCGCTTAAGGGCCAGGCGTTCCGCTATCTGCTGGGCCAGCTTGGCCTGGGCTGCAGCAACCTGTGACTCCAAAGATTTCATCGTATTATCAAGGGCAGTCAGCTGGGCATCATAGCTTGCTATCTTCCCCGCCTCGGCATTTATCGAACTGTTGGTCGAGCCAAGCATTCCCTTGGCTTCCGCATTCAGATTGGACAATTCAGAGTATTTCGAATCAAGCTCATCCTGATAGGCATTTATCTCGGCTTCTTTTTCGGAGACCTTAGCCGTCGTCTCTTCAAGTTCCTTCTCCAAAGCCTGACATTCGGCAATTTTCTGCTTATCGTATGTTATCATGGCGTCCATGTATACATAGCGGTTAAGTACTGCCCTTGCCGAGCCTCCGGAAACGATCTCAGCCAGCATCCCCCTGGAGCCGCCCTTCTCATACACGCTCTTCATGCGATGTTTGAGAAGCTGCTTCCTGTCTTCTATCTGCTTCCTTATCTCTGCCAACTGCTTGTTAAGCTCAACTATCTGAGCCGAAACCTCAGTCATGGCATCTTCGGCGTCCTCGATCTCACCATCAAGATCATCAAGCTGGTCCGAGTAAACTTCTATCTTATCCTTAAGGTTTTCGCTCTTATCCTTAAGGTTATTCACATTCTCCTCGGTATTCTTCTTCTGTTCCTTAAGCTGCTCGATGGATTCCTTCGTTGCCTGTGTCTGCTTCTCAAGGTTACTTATGGTCTCCTGGGTAGCAGCCTCCTGCTGCTGCATGTTCGATATCTTATCATCGAACTGGTCTGCAAGACACGGATTGGCTGTCGCCGTTATCATAAGCACGGCTGCCAGAAATCCACAGCATAGTTTTCTACACCTCATTATTTCTCCCCTTTTATTTCTTACACCCTCATTTTCACCTTCATTTTCAAAAGAATTGGTTGTAGGAACCAGAAGGTGAAAAGAAATATCCCTACATTAATTGGTAATATTCTCGTATGCGGCATCCGGAGAATCAGATCCGCCGTCCTGCATACGGGCGTTCAGCCAGTCTGACATGCCCTCGAAGTACAGCTGATCAGCCTGCTCCAACGCTTTAGTGCCGACAGAATCAAAAATCCGGGCTGCGGCACCATCGCTGCAGCTATTGGCCATGTAATCTTTATCCCGTTCTTCCGTCTTATCGATCAGATCCTTCTGCGTGTCTTTCCAGCTTTTGCGAACCTTTTTCCCGAATCCCTCGCGATCATCGGCAGCGAGAATGCCGGTACGCAAGAAACGGTAGTAAGCCGTCTGCTCATCATAGGTTGTAGTCGGAGCCAGGCTATAGGCCTCCGGGAACACCTTGGTGTTCTTGTACATCGGAAGGAAGACGCTCATCTCCGGATTGGCGAAACAGTTCCACATGATCTCCGGTTTATCGGGACGCAGCCAGAAGATGGAGGTTTGACGGGTACGGTTGATACCAATGGCCCGAACGTCGGGATGCTCATTCACGTCATATTCGGTGCCTTCGTAGCGCCAGCGGCACAGTTCCATCACGTCCTCCAGGCTGATCTTCTTATCCGGCTTAAGGGCAAAGGGATAAAATGTGTTGACATCGTAGGTTTTGGGCGTCAAGGACGGACTGAATCTCCGCTGAGTCTCCCAGGCGCGGATCTGACTGTAATTCCGCAGATCCGTACAGTAGGTGCGGGTGGTGTCGATCACATTCCCGTCTCCGACGAAGAATCCGCCTTTCTTTGCAAGCTCCACCAGATGTGCGGAAACGATCACGTTTTCCGTGTCCGAAACGTCGATCTTACCGATCCGGCCGTCATTTGGCGCGATAACGTAACAATCATCCGGTATTTTGACTGCTGCCCATTGGTGTCCGGCATAGATCTCCATATACCAGACCTCGTCCCGGTCTCCGAAGATAACACCGTTACCTGCATCAGCGTTACCGTACCGGTCGATCAGCTTTCCCAGGTATTCAACACCCTCCCGGGCTGTATGGATGTAAGGAGCGGTCAAGGAGGGAATGGACTGCTCCCCAATGCCGTCATCCACGAAGGGATCAGCCGCTTTTGCCTTATCATTGGTATATATGCTTTCCGTGGCGCTGATGCAAACGCCGTGGTCGTTGATGATAGCCTCATCCCAGCTGCCCTCGGTTTCGATGTCGATACCGGGCATGGTCAGATAGCCGCAGGCATCCCCCGGCAAAGGACACGAAAACCCGTTGGAAGGGTCTTTGTAGGAAGCTCTTTCTTTCCGTGCTTCCCTGTACTCGAAGCGGACCGGACTGAGTCCATGGGTATCTGCCGTGCGGCCAAAAATAATACTGCCATCGGCAGATGCTTTCTTTCCCACAATGATCGTGGTGCACGCCAAGGCGGTGTCGGCTCCGACCAGTAAAACGCAGAAAAGCGTCAGAAAAACACTCCAAAGGAAACCTAACGCGAAACGGACGTACACTTTTTCAGTTTTTTTTGCAA
>JAILNV010000038.1 GCA_024691125.1 Lachnospiraceae bacterium
TGGCCGGAAGTGATTTTTATCGTATCCACAGATCATATCTTGTGAACATGAAATATATAGAGCGTTATGATAAAGCATTTGTGACTCTGACAGGCGGTGACAGTATTCCCATCGCAAGAAGAGAATATGACGGATTTCTGACAGCATACATGGAATATGTGCAGAGGAAGGTGCCATCATGCGAAGCATGATTTTAATGCACCGACTTTCGTCATAAGGGGTACCGCTTGCGGTGGATTCCTTATGACATAAGATATGCCGCCGAACGAATGTGAGGGGGCGTTACATTATAAAAGGAAGGTGCCATCATGATCACGGAACAAATGTGGGATGTTGCGAATACGATATCGGCGCTTGTCGGATTGCTCTTAAGCGGTATACTCGTCGCAAGGTTTTACCATTCATATATAAACAGAAAATATAAGGCTGTGATTATTGGAATAACCTTCTTTCTTGTAATGACGGTTTTATATCTGATTCCTTTTATAATGTCAGGGATCACTGCATATATTATAGGGGGAAGCGCAGTCTTTATCGCATCTGCGATCATGGACAGAAGAAATATCCCGCAAAAGATATTTCTGTCCGTGACCATATATATGCTCATATGGATTTCGGATGTGATCGCACTGTTACCATGGAAGGTCATAAGCAAAGTTACTTATCTGCGGGTCAGCGAGCCGGGAAAGCAGTTTGCCCTGTTTATTGTTGCCCTGACAGCGCTTGTTATCATTGAAAAAATCCTTCTGTTTCTTTCCATAAATATTACTGAAAGAGTTTACTCAAGAAAGAGTGAACGGATGGAATGGCGGGAGCTGTCTATTCTTTTAACACCTTATATAGCTGTGATCGCAGGTTATTGGATCAGCTCGTTCATGTCAGATGCATATGTAAACAGATCGGGGGAGTACATCTGGAATAATTATCCGGTTTATGAACTTATACGGCCTGCCTTTGGCGTGATAGCTTTCTTTGTTGTGATCTCGGTCATATATTCATATCAACAGATAAAAAAATCTCAGGAAGAAGCCTTACAGAGCGCACTTGTATCCAAGCAGGTTGATGAACTGACAGGACATGTTCATACAATAGAGAAGCATTATTCCGATATCCGCGGAATAAGGCATGATGTTAATTCTCATATCATGATATTGGGAAACCTGCTTGATAGGGGTGAGGACGAAGAAGCAAAGGCTTACCTTAATGAATGGCAGAACGGATTTCCCATGCCTGAGATAACAGAGAAGACAGGTAATCCCGTCACCGATATCGTATTGTCCGAGAGAAAACGGGAAGCAGAAGAGGCCGATATTGTGCTAACGGATGATTTTCACTATCCTGTAAGCGGGAAGGTTGAATCCATAGATATAGGTGTAATATTGAATAATGCTCTGGCAAATGCGATAAGAGCAGCTTCAAACAGCGATGAAAAATGGATTGAGGTCAGCTCCAGAAAGAATAATAATGCATTTCTTATACAGGTCAAAAACAGCTTTTCGGGTGAACTGCCCCTAAATACGGAAACAGGATATCCCGACACATCCAAGCCTGACAGGGAAAGTCACGGATACGGTCTTATGAACATGAAGAGGATCACGGAGAAATACTACGGGATGATACGTCTTGAAAAGGATGGAGATATGGTGGTCTTTACGTCCATGATGATGATCCCTGACTAAAACATGAAACAAGGGACAGTTCCTCGTTTCACGTTTATTGCCATTTACTACAGAAAACCTGCCGTTCACAACATAGGGGTTCATATGTGTATTTTTATCTCCGAAAAAGAGAATAGACGTAGTAGCTGAAGGTATTCAAGGAGGAAAGTATTATGAACGTAAAAGGAGTTAACGGAAGCGGCACAGGATTACAGTCATTTGGAATGAACAGAAATCAGGGGAATGATTCTGTCAGCAAAAATCTTCAAAACCGGATAGCAGATGCTCAGAAACAGATGCAGGAACTTGGTGATAATAAGGAGATGTCGCTGGAAGAAAAGATGAAGAAGCGGCAGGAGATACAGCAGCAGATCAGTGATCTGAAGAATCAACTTCGCCAGCATCAGATTGAAAAGAGCAAGGAGAACAGGCAGAAGAAGGGTTCTTCCATGGACGATATGCTCGGAGGTAACAGACAGGCACAAAGACAGGCCGGGGGCAGTAAAGGTATGTCAAATGCAAGCATGAAGGCGCTGATTTCAGCTGATACTTCAATGGATCAGGTAAAGATACAGGGAGCGGCAAAAGGTCAGGCAGAAGGAAAAGCAGGAGTCCTTAAAGCAGAGATCAAGCTTGACTCCGGACGTGGAGGTGATACCAGAAAGAAGGAAGAGGAGCTTGCAAAGATAGAAGAAAAGGTAAATGAGATCACACAGTCTCAGATGAATGCTCTTTCCGATATCAATAAGAAGGTTGATGAGGCGGCCAAAGCGGACCGTGATGCTGAAAAAATCGAGGAGAAAGAAAAGGTTAAGAAGAAAGAGGCAGATAAGGCTAAGGAAGCTGATAATAAGGCAAAAGCTGAAAAGACCGGAAATGAAGAGGCCGAACAGAGAGAGAATACTATTCCTGTAAATTACACTCCGATAGACGTGGTATCGGATGGGATAACAGTTAATGGCACACCGGTTGCTGAGCCGGAAGGAAAGAATGTAGATTTGAAGCTGTAAATGACGTATTAAGGATAATAAATACAAACGAAAAGGAAGGTGAAAATCATGTCAACGAAATTAAACAGTGTAATATCGGGAATAACCACACAGCAGACAGGTTATGCAGCAAAAGTAAACAGTAAGAGTCAGGATGCGACCGGCAAAAATGAAAAGACCGGGAATAGTAGTG
>JAILNV010000118.1 GCA_024691125.1 Lachnospiraceae bacterium
GTTAAGCGCCGATGTTGTTCCAGGAGGCATATAACCTGTCGGCGAAGATGATACAGGTATTTACCGAGATTTATGACAGGTTGATTCTTAATACAGGGGTTTAGGAAGCATCTACTGACTGGAGGTAAGGTATGAGGATAACAAACGGAATAATCAATAATAATACGAGGAGCAACATACTTGTTAACAAGGAGTACAGCGACAGGTACAACACCATGGTCGCTACGGGCCAGAAGATCACGAGACCTTCGGATGATCCCATTGTTGCGATAAGGGCGCTGCGTCTTAACAACAACATCTCAGAGATCAACCAGTATCACGGAAAGAATATCCCGGATGCGCAGGCCTGGCTTGACATCACACAGACCGCACTCGAGCAGACCGCAGGTATACTTGACGATGTTAAGAAGTACCTTACTCAGGGCGCGTCGGATGACAATGATACCGAAGACCGCAAGAATATCCTTGAAAACCTGAAGGCATTAAAGGATCAGATATATTCATCGGGAAATGCCGATTATGCCGGCAGGACAGTGTTTACGGGTTACAGGACCGGAGAGTCATTAACCTTTACGGCTAATGAAAAAAAGCTTTATACAATGGTCCAGAATTTCACCAATGATGATTTTGAGACCATGAATTACATCTCAGGCGCATATGACGAAGATGTAAAGGATTTAAGCTTATATGATCATGCGACTGATAATCAGACCACTGTTAAGAATAACGAAGTGGCCAGGCTGAGGCTTGCTTATGATAACCTGACGGATGCTCAGCTTAAGATAAATGAAGATGGAACAACATCGGCGCTTAACCAGAACTTTGAAGTAAAGGATAAGGATGGCACTACGATATTTACGGCCACAACCTTCAGCGTAGCAAAGCTGGATACCGATCAGAGCGCAAATGATGCCCTTTATACCAGTATAGGTGACAATGAAGTCAGGCTGATAACCACAACGGGCGAACTCATCCTCGGAAAGAACGCGGCTGCCGCTATGCGTAAGGAAGGCTCTAATGCGAGCATTGAGTATTCCAAGCAGGACTGGGTAAAGAACGATCCCAGGCCTGAACATTACTTTGCGGCACAGTCATATGATAAAGATGCTTCAAGGCTGGTAAGGTACAATTATACGGAAGAGGCGCCGTATACGCCTGCTTTTAAGGATCAGAAGATACAGTATGAGATAGCGTATAATCAGAAGATCGAGATAAATGTAAATGCAGATGAGGTATACAAGACTTCTATAGCAAGGGATGTTGATGAACTGCTTGATGTTACCCAAAAGACCCAGGATGCCTACGATAAGCTTCAGAAGGTTAAGGATCTTGAGAAGAGTGGCAGCATAACCAACCCGGCAGATTTGGAGAAGCTTGCGGAACTTAAGGATACGGTACAGAAGGAGTACGACCTGTATAAGGAAAAGATGCAGGATATGTTCTCACATGCCATTACCATATTTGACGGCTATGCAAACGACGTAAATAACAAGATAGCTGCAATGGGAAGCCTTGATGCCAGGCTTGAGCTTACCAGGTCAAGGGTGAGTGATCAGCTTGAAAACTTCAAGGAGCTTGCGGATGAGAATATAAATGTAGAGCTTACCGAATCAGCGATCGATCTTAAGAATGCCGAACTGGCGCTTGAAGCGGCCCAGCAGGCAGCAGCCAAGGTCGCCAAGGCTTCATTGCTGAATTACCTGTAACTATTATTTTGAGCCTGTTCTGAATAGTTATAGTATGGTATAATATACAAGTCATTAAAGTCATTAATACGAAGGGAGAAGGCTATGACAATAGAAACCAAATTATTCGGTGAGATAACAGTAGACGAAAGCAAGCTGATAAGCTTTCCGCAGGGCATAATCGGATTTCCGGAGCTTAAGGACTTTCTGCTTATCCATGACGGCGAAGGGAACGGAAGCATAAAATGGATGCAGTCGATCCAGGAGCCGGCATTTGCAATGCCCGTGGTCGATCCCCTGTCAATAATACCGGACTACAATCCGGACATTGAAGATGAACTGCTTAAGCCGCTTGATGGTATTAATCAGGATAACATGCTGGTACTTGTCACGATCACGGTTCCCAAAGAGATCGAGAAGATGTCAGTTAACCTTAAGGGTCCCATCATCATCAACAGTGATGCGCGTAAGGCAGGACAGCTTATTATTGATGATGATAAGTATCAGGTTAAGTTCCCGATATATGATATTTTAAAAGCAGCTAAGGAAAAGGCAGGTGAGTAGGTATGTTGGCGTTATCAAGAAAAAAGGATGAATCACTTGTCATTGACAACTGCATTGAAGTTACGATCCTTGATATAAGGGGTGATCAGGTTAAGGTTGGTATAAATGCACCTAAGGAGATCCCTATTTATCGTAAGGAGGTGTATCTGCAGATCCAGGAAGCAAATAAACAGGCTATGGAGAATGATGCTGCGGAAGCTTTGAAGAAGATGATGTGAGATGTTTATGAGGCATGGGGAAATCTCCCATGTCTCATTTTTATTAAAAAACTTAGTTATTTATCAAAAACACTTAAGATATTGAATTATCGTCCGATATACAACATAGATACCTATCGTTATCTTTGTTTTTATGCAAAGGAATGCACAATATCCGTTAGATACGGAAGCAACATGGAGGTGAAGTGGAATGTCGATCGAACCGGTAAACAGTGCGATGACACTGCAGGCTCAGCCTGTACAGAGTGCTCAGGCAGCGCGGCCGGCCACACCTGTTGAGAAACCGGCAGCCGAATTTAAAGAAGCAGCAGCTCAGGATGCTGCCAAGGCGGTTGATAACAAAACCGTTATAGTTGATTCGGCGGGTAGAACCGATACCGAAGGTGAAGGTGGTCAGCAGACAGGCGGCGAAGCCAGCCAGAAGCAGCTTAAGGAGGCCGTTAAGGATCTCCACAAGAAGTTGGATAATTCCAACAATGAAGTTATGTTCGGTGTTCATGAAGCAACTAAGAGGGTAACCATTAAGATAGTTGACAAGGATACCAAGGAAGTAGTTAAGGAATTCCCGCCGGAGAAGACCCTGGATATGATCGCCAAGGTATGGGAGATGGCAGGAATCCTGGTTGACGAGAAGAGATAGGAGGTGTTCATATGGCTATAAGGATATCAGGTATGGCTTCCGGTATGGATACTGAGGCAATGGTCCAGGATCTCGTCAAGGCATACAAGACAAAGGGAAGTAATTATACCAAACAGCAGAAGCGTGCGGAACTAAAGCAGGATGCATGGAAGAGCTTAAATAAGAAGATAAAGAGCTTTACCACAAAGTATACTGCAAATATGCAGTATTCCACGTACTATGCAAGTAAGAAGACAACAGTATCCGACAGCTCAAAAGCATCGGTTGTGTCTTCCGATGGGGCAGTTACGGGTTCTCAATCGCTGGAAGTTAATAAGCTTGCAACTACGGCTTATCTGACCGGCGCAAAGATTAATAATGCAACCGGTTCCACCAAGCTTTCGGAGCTTATGGGCGGCAGTGATTTTGAAACAACGATCAAGCTTAACGGTGAAGAAGAAGGCTTTACGATCGATCAGGATACAACGATAGATGAGTTCGTAGGCTTTATGAGCGCAAAAGGTTTTAACGCAAGCTTCGACGAAAACAACGGCAGGATCTTTATAAGTGCTAAGAATTCCGGTGCCGCTTCGGATTTCTCATTCGATACCAGTGATCCTACTGCGAAGAATGCATTAGTCGCTTTGGGGCTTGAGACTGATACCACAAAGACGAATCCGGAACTGGCTACATATGATAAGGATTATGAGGGTCCCGTTAAGATTCCCGGTGAGGATGCACAGATTAAACTCAACGGAGCAACCTTTACAAATTCAAGTAATACATTCAATATTAACGGGTTGACGATCACCGCAAAAGAAAAGACGGATTCGGCGGTTTCCATCAGTACGGATACGGATTATGATGCAATATATGACAAGATCAAATCATTTATCAAGGATTACAGCTCACTTATAAATGAAATGACGGAATTATATAATGCACCGGCGAATAAGGGATATGATCCTCTTACCGATGAGGAAAAGGAAGCGCTCAGTGAATCGGAAGTAAAGAAATGGGAAGATAAAGTTAATGAATCCCTGTTAAGGAGGGACGGTAATTTATCATCTCTCTCAAGTATACTGAGAAATTCCATGTTGCAGACCTACGACTACGAAGGCACTACATACAGTCTGTCAAGCTTTGGAATAAATACGCTCAGCTATTTTACGGCACCGGAAAATGAAAGGAATGCTTATCATATAGACGGTGATCCGGATGACAGTGAAACATCCGGTAATACAGATAAGCTAAAGGCGGCTATAGCAGCCAATCCGGATGCGGTGGTTAACTTCTTTACAAAGCTTTCAAAGAATATGTATGACCAGCTTCAGGAGTTCAGCAAGAGCTCAAGCTCAAGGTCATACGGAAGCTTTTACGATGATAAGCAGATGAAAGAAGATATCACAAAGTATGAGAACAAGGTTACCAAATGGGACGATTATGTTAAATCCATTGAGGATCGTTACTATAAGCAGTTCGCAAAAATGGAGAGTGCGATGTCGACCCTGAATTCTCAGCAGAATTACATTTCAAGTATGTTTGGCATGTAATCACTTAGTGGTTGCACGATAGCAGGATTACAATGATTATACGGTATGCGGGTAGTTGCAAAGCACCGGAGCATACCGTATAATTATTATATGTATATACACACTTAGGAGGTTTTAGGATATGGCCATGCAAAATAACGCATATGCGCAGTATAACAGGAACAAGATCATGACTGCTTCTCCGCAGGAACTTACACTGATGCTCTATGACGGTGCCATCAAGTTCTGCAATATTGCCATGAATGCCTGTGAGGAAAAGGATATCCAAAAGGCTCATGATAATATAATGAAGGTGGAGAGGATAATTGAGGAGTTCCAGATGACACTTGATTTTAAGTATCCTGTAGCCAATGACTTTAATAATGTGTATAACTACATCATGGGAAGGCTCCGTGATGCTAATATTTCGAAGGATAAGGAGATACTTGAAGAGGTGTCGGTACATCTTCACACGATGCGTGATACATGGAAAGAAGCCATGAAGCTGGCTGCAAAATAGGAGCAGCCATCATGCGCCAGCATGATTCAGCATGGCTGCGACGATTGGCCGCCGACGAAGGAGGGGGCATTACCCGTAGGAGCAGTTAACATGAATGAAATAGAGAATTATCTTCAGGTAATGATCGACAGTCTTAATAAAAAGGAAGCGCTTCTTGACCGCCTGATTGAAAAGAACAAGGCCCAGGAGGCATGTATCAAGGGTAAAACGTATGAGGAGGTTGACTGGAATTCATTCAATCTTCTCGTAGAGGAAAAAGGAGTGGCGATAGACAGGATAATCGCTATTGATGAGGGGTTTGAGAACACCTATAAGCTTGTAAAAGATGAGGTGACATCAAATCCCGATAAGTACAGGGACAAGATCAGGATCCTCCAGGAGATAATAACCAGGCTTACCGATAAGGGCGCACATATCCAAACCGGGGAAGAGAGAAACCGTCAGGTCATAGATAATATCTTCCTTGCAACCAGGCAGGAGATTAAAAAGCAGCGTACCGGGATGAAGGTTGCGACTACATATTATAATACAATGAGAAATTCGGTTATAAGGGCAGCCGAGGACTCTATTTTGGATCAGAAGAAGTGATATTCTGCTCGCGCAAAAGCCTTGAAAATATCACAAAAGTCTGATAAAATAACAATAGTAACAGCGTTTTAAATGTAATATGTATCATTTTTGAAAAATTTTTTGTAATTTTTTCAAAAAAGGGGTTAAGTATTCCCGACTTGCTCCGATATA
>JAILNV010000191.1 GCA_024691125.1 Lachnospiraceae bacterium
GAAGGAGGCGTTCTTGCAAAGAAAGAACGTATCCTGCGGAGCATTAAAGCAGGAGGCATACTTGCAAAGATATAATACATATACAGATGAATAGGTGAGTATAATTAAGAGGGGAGAAATAAATAATGGCTTCATCAAAAAAACATGAAAATTATGACGATATTGCCATGATCACGTTGGATCACGTGAGCAAGAGCTATACCAATGACGGAATACCTGCGCTTAATGATGTGTCATTGGAGATAGAAAAGGGTGAGTTTGTATTCATAGTCGGAGATTCCGGTTCCGGTAAATCGACAATGATCAAGCTTTTGTTAAGAGAGCTTAAGCCAAGCACGGGCAGGATAATTGTGAACAACTGTGATCTTGCCAAGCTTACGCAGCGCAAGATACCTAAATACAGAAGAAACATAGGATGTGTGTTTCAGGATTTCCGACTGCTTAAGGATCGTAATGTATACGAGAATGTTGCTTTTGCACAGCGCGTCATAGAGGTTCCGACCAAGAAGATCAAGAAGAATGTTCCTGCTATGCTTTCACTGGTAGGACTTCCTGAGAAATATAAGAGTAAGATAAGGCAGCTGTCGGGTGGTGAACAGCAAAGAGTTGCTTTGGCAAGGGCACTTGTTAACAATCCGCCTATTCTTCTTGCCGATGAGCCTACCGGTAATCTCGATCCCAGGAATTCGTGGGAGATCATGAAGCTTTTGGAGGAAATAAACAGAAGGGGAACAACGGTTGTGGTTGTTACGCATAATCGTGAGATCGTTAACGCGATGCGTAAACGCGTTATAACGGTCAAGAAAGGCGTTATAGTAAGCGACGAGGAAAAGGGTGAGTATATAGATGAAGATTAGTACTTTTATTTTTACTTTTAAACAGGGATTTAAGAATATTTTCCGTAACAAGCTGTTCTCATTGGCTACGATAGCCACTATTGCAGCATGTATATTTCTGTTTGGAGTATTTTATTCACTTGTAGTGAATGTTCAATACAGCATAGCAAAGGCTGAGACGAACGTTGCGGTTACAGTATTCTTCAATGAGGATATTTCAGAAGACCAGATTCAGCAGATCGGAGAGATGATACGGGGAAGAAGTGAGGTTTCTTCTGTTGAATATGTATCTGCCAGTGATGCGTGGGAGTCATTCAAGGTAGACTATCTCGGAGAATATGCTGACGGATATGAGGGTGACAACCCTCTTGAGGGCAGCGAGAATTTTGAGATTTATCTTAAGGATGTGTCCAAACAGCCGGAGCTGGTTGCCTGGCTAGAGACAGTAGACGGTGTGCGAGAGATTAATCATTCCGATGTTACCGCCAACATACTTACTCAGTTCAATAAGATGTTAAGTTATGTGTCGCTCGGAATTATCGGTATTCTGCTCGCGGTATCACTCTTCCTTATAAGCAATACTGTTTCGATGGGTATAGCGGCAAGACGTGAAGAGATCGGTATTATGAAGCTTATCGGAGCGACTAATTTCGTTGTCAGATTTCCGTTCCTCATAGAAGGAGTACTGCTTGGACTTATAGGAGCGGGTATACCCCTTGCTGCTGTATATTATATGTATAATTACATAACCAAATATGCAGAGGATCATTTTGTTATCCTGAACGATCTCCTTCAGTTCCAGTCACCGATGGAAATCTTTTCGGTATTAATACCGGTGGCAATGATTTTAGGTGTAGGTTTGGGATTTTTCGGAAGTTTTATATCTGTAAAGAGATACTTGAGGGTGTGACAGACAGTACAGGCAGTTTAGTTATCTATAGTAAAAATGATTTATTATATTTAACGTAAACATCCGGATTTGGGGAAACCGGATAATGTGTATTTTGCCGATTGTCTTAAGTAAGGGGAAATTACATGAGAAACAGTAAATGCGTAAAGAGGGTAATCGCATTTGTAACAGTGATTGCATTAACGGCAGAAATGCCGTTATTTGTGCGTGGGGCAAAGCTTACAAACGATCTTATAAAACAGAGCGAGGCGGAAAAGAAGAACGCTGAAAGCAGTAAGGCACAGCTTAAGAAGGGCCTTACCGATGTCAAGCAGATGATAGCCGACCTTGAAAATGCCAAGGGAGAATTAAAGACATATATAGTTAAGCTTGATGAAGATCTGTCTGTAATAGAAGACAATATCCAGGTGCTTGAGGAAGCAATCGAGAGCAAGCAGAAGGAAATAGATGAGACCCGTGAGAGACTAAGTGAAGCCATTTGGGACAGCCAGCAGCAATATGGGCTCATGAGAAAGAGAATCCAGTTCGTATATGAAAAGGGAAAAACCTCGAATGTGGAAATGCTTATTAATTCTTCATCCTTTGTTGACTTCCTGAATCGTGCTGATTATATAACCAAGATGTCGGAATATGACAAGAAAATGCTCGACAAGTTTGTGGCAACGCAGAATCTCATTGCCCAGATCAAGGAAAAGCTTGAGCAGGAGGAAGCAGAGCTGGAAGAAGCCAGGCAGGATCTTGAAACAGAGAAAGCATCTCTGGAAGAACTGATCAAAACCAAGGAGAATCAGATATCGGTTTATGAGGCTGATATTAACAATAAAGAAGCTGCTGTTAAAGAATATGAAGCAGAGATAGCGGCACAGGAAGAAATAATAAAGGTTCTCGAGGCACGTATTGCCGAGGAGCGCAAGCGCCTTGAAGAGGCAAACAGAAGACGTTATGATGGCGGAATGTTTAAATTCCCATGTCCGAGTTACACAAGAATATCGGATGATTACGGAATGAGAATGCATCCGACACTTGGTGTGGAGAAATTCCATAACGGAATCGATCTTGCGGCTCCGTCAGGCTCACCGATCCTGGCTGCCTATGATGGGGATGTTGTCGGAGCAGGCTATTCCTCGACTATGGGTAACTATTTGATGATAGATCACGGAGATGGCCTGATAACTTTGTATATGCACGCTTCCAAGCTTTATGTTTCGACCGGTGCGTCAGTAAGCAAGGGTCAGAAGATAGCGGCTGTAGGTTCAACCGGACGAAGTACCGGACCGCATCTTCACTTTGGAGTAAGACTGAACGGAAGCTATGTAAGCCCCTGGAAGTATTTGAAATAAATCATAAGGGGAACCACGAAGTGGTGGATTCCTTATGATGCCTAAGCGGCGAGCGTATTCAAGAAAAGTACGAAGTACTTTTTACAATGATAAATCATAAGGGGAATTTTATATTTTTAAGGAAACAGAAATGGAGAATATTGAAAAACGTTTAATAAATAAAGGCCGATTACAGGGCTTTGTCATTACTTTTGTGATCATGCTGATCCTGTTTGTTATAGCGGCTGTGATAACAGGGTTATTTATGATAGGTTCGGGAAGTTTTAATTATAGTGCATTTTACGGAAAACCCTCGGAATCGATAATTGACGATCAGGCTGAGAACAAGATCGAAACGCTGCAGTCCATAATAGAGAAATACTATCTGAATGAGTATTCCAAGGAGGAAATGCAGGACGGTCTGTATAAGGGCTTGCTGGATAGCCTGGGAGATCCTTATTCCGTTTATTATACCGAGAAAGAGTACAGTGAAATGACCGAGGATTCGGAAGGAGTCTTTGAAGGGATTGGCGCATATCTGTCACAGGATCCCGAAACAATGGTAGTAACGGTAACGCGTCCCATTCCCGATTCGCCTGCTGAAAAAGCAGGTATCCTTGCAGGTGATGTGATCGTAGAGGTTGATGAGGAGAATGTTGAGGGTGATGACCTTAATATTACTGTAGCCAAAATCAGAGGAAAAGCAGGTACCAAGGTAAAGATAGGCGTTAAGCGGGAAGGCCGTGACGGAGTAATAAGATTTGACATAGTAAGAGCCAGTGTTGAGTCAATGACTGTGGATTCAAAGATGCTCGATAATAATATCGGATATATCCAGATAGCCGAATTTGACGATATTACCTATAATCAGTTCCTTAAGGCATTTAATGAGCTGAAGAGAGAAGAGATGAAAGGGCTTATAATCGATCTGAGAGACAACCCGGGTGGAAGTGTCAAGACCTGTGTTGAAATAGCAGATGAGCTTCTTCCGGAGGGAATGATAGTCTATACAGAAGAGAAGGACGGAGATAAAGACGAATATACCTCTTCGGGTGAGAATTTCTATGACGGTCCCCTGGTTCTTTTGGTTAACGGCAACAGTGCAAGCGCGGCAGAAATATTAACCGGCGCTGTAAAAGATTATGGAATAGGTACAATACTTGGTACCAAAACATTTGGTAAGGGAATTGTACAGCGGATACTTCCGCTTGGTGACGGCACAGGTGTCAAGGTAACGATAGCATATTATTATACTCCGAACGGAATCAGTATCCATGAGGTTGGAATAGATCCTGATGAAGAGTTGGAGCTGGATGTTGACGCATATCTGGAAGACGGAAAGGATAATCAGTTGGACAGGGCTGTTGAGATAATAGAAAATAAGCTGAAATAGGGTAACTATTGTAAATGGATGACATTATCATAAAAAAGGGGAGAAGCGGATCTCCCGGTTATGCAGTAGGTAAGCTGTATATATACAAGCGCGACCAGTATCATACCCCAAGAAAAAACATTCAGGATGTTGAGACGGAATATTTAAGATTTGAAAATGCACGTATATCTACAAAAAAAAGTCTGGAATCAATGTATAACATGACGCGGGAACGTGCGGGATCAAAGAATGCAGATATATTTACCGCTCAGTCCATGATGCTTCAGGATGAGGATTACCTTTCACTAATAAAAAGCAATATCCTCGAGGAAAGAAAGAACGCGGAATGGGCTGTAAGCGATGCAAGCAGGCACTATTATGATTTTTTTACATCTACCGATGACGAAGCTCTCAGGGCTAAGGCGGTGGATATTAAGGATGTATCCAATAAGCTGATACGTCTCCTTTCCGATGATGATCAGGGAAATGAAATGGAATTCAGTGAGCCGGTAATACTGGCTGCAGGATATATAAGTCCTTCCGAGCTTGTTCAGGCAGACGAAAGCAAGATATTGGGAATAGTTATGAGGGAAGGCTCGGCATATTCGCATGCTGTTATCCTCGCAAAGACTCTGGGAATCCCGGTAGTACTTGGTGTTGGTTTGCCATCAGGTTTGGCAGGAAGTGAAATCATTGTTGACGGGAATAACGGAAAGGTCATAATACATCCCGATAATGAAACTACAGATCATTACCGGCAGTTGATTGATGAAGGGATAAATGACAGATCACGGCTCCGTGAATATATAGGAAAGAAGACCCGGACGTCAGATGGAAGGAGCATAGCACTGTTTGCCAACATCGGAACGCCGTCCGATGCAGTGAAGGCAGAGGAGAATGACTGTGATGCAATAGGTCTTACAAGGACAGAGTTCATCTTTACAGACCGAGATAATCTGCCATCTGAAGAGGATCACTTCAAAGCATATAAAGAAATAGTGGAGGCCGTCAAAGGAAAGCCGGTTGTGTTCAGAACATTTGACCTTGGTGCAGATAAGAAGCTGAAGTCTTATGAGCTGGCACATGAGGATAATCCGGCACTTGGGATGAGAGCCATCAGGATATGCCTTACTGATAAGGGAATATTTATCCCGCAGATAAAGGGTATACTACGGGCAGCAATGTACGGGGAGGCTGCAATGATGTTCCCTATGATCACTTCGACTGATGAACTAATCAGGATCAGGGAAATAGTAGCGGAGGCAGAGGAAGAGCTTAAAAGGGAAGGAAAACCGTATAGGAAGGTTAAGCAGGGAATCATGATAGAGACACCTGCTGCGGCGCTTATTTCGGATGAACTGGCCGGTATGGCTGATTTCTTCAGTATAGGTACGAATGATCTTATGCAGTATACGCTCGCGATAGACAGGCTTAACAGCAGCCTTGCTCCGTTCTACATACCGCATCACAGAGCTGTAATGAAGATGATAGAGATGACGATCGGAAATGCTCATAAGTATGGGATCAAGGTGACGATATGCGGAGAGCTGGCATCGGACATGAGTCTGACAGAGTCATTTATAGATATGGGAATGGATGCACTTTCGGTACCTCCAGGACGGATACTTGAGTTAAGAAGGCACATATGCAGCCTGTAAGGCAGGTGATTTGCAAGAAGTGCTTATTTTAGGTATACTTAGAGAATAAATATCTGTTCCCGATAAAGGGATGGGTCTAATTATCAAAAGAAGAATAAATAAAACAGGAAATACTACAGGAGGGTAAATGTATGGTTTCATGGAATAATCTTGATACTCTTAAAAGCTTCGGAGAGCTTGGCGGCCTTGCGAAGGTTTCGGTTAAAGATGTAATGTCGGGAGACAGCGGAGAGAAAAGAGCTAAGGAATACAGCGTGCCGATGGCATGCGGAATGAGCTTTAACTATGCTGCCAAGGCTGTGGATGATGATATCCTTAAGGGTCTTGCGGCTCTGGCTGAAGAAGCGCAGCTTGCGGAAAAGTTCGAAGAGCTTTATAACGGTGCGGTAATAAATACAGGCGAAAAGAGACTGGTTCTTCATCAGCTTACCAGAGGACAGCTTGGTAAGGATGTTATAGCCGATGATGTAAATAAGCGTGAATTCTATGTAGGACAGCAGAAGAAGATAGCGGAATTTGCCGCTAAGGTTCACAGCGGTGAAATAGCCAATGCCAAGGGTGAGAAGTTCACGACAGTAGTTCAGATAGGAATCGGCGGTTCCGATCTTGGCCCCAGAGCCATCTATCTTGCCCTTGAGAACTGGGCAAAGAAGACCGGTAATTTCAAGCTGGAAGCCAAATTCATAAGCAACGTGGATCCGGATGATGCTGCGGCAGTCCTTAACGGAATTGATGTTGCACACTCTCTCTTCGTACTTGTGTCAAAATCGGGAACCACACTTGAAACACTTACAAATGAAAGCTTCGTAAAGGATGCGCTTAAGAATGCAGGTCTGGATGCTTCGAAGCATATGATAGCAGTTACTTCAGAGACTTCTCCGCTTGCAAAGAGCAGCGATTATCTTGCAGCCTTCTTTATGGATGATTATATCGGCGGACGTTTTTCATCATGCTCTGCAGTCGGAGGAGCTATTCTTTCAATTGCCTTCGGAGCGGATGTATTCGCACGTTTCCTTGAGGGCGCAGCTGAGGAAGATAAGCTGGCAGCAGGCAGGGATGCTCTTTCCAATCCTGCAATGCTGGATGCGCTTATCGGAGTATATGAGAGAAATGTTCTCGGATATGACTGTACGGCGGTATTGCCTTATTCACAGGCGTTGTCAAGATTCCCGGCACATCTTCAGCAAGCTGACATGGAATCAAACGGTAAGTCGGTAAACCGTTTCGGAGAACCCGTAAACTATAAGACAGGTCCTGTGATCTTCGGAGAGCCCGGAACCAACGGACAGCATTCGTTCTATCAGCTTCTCCATCAGGGTACAGATATAATCCCGCTTCAGTTCATAGGCTTTAAGAACAGCCAGATCGGAACGGATGTGGATATTCAGGGAAGTACCAGCCAGCAGAAGCTCTGCGCCAATGTTGCTGCTCAGATCGTAGCGTTTGCATGCGGTAAGGATGATGAAAACAATAATAAAAAATTCGAGGGCAACCGTCCTTCCAGTATCATCATAGGAGATCAGCTCACACCTGAAGCAATGGGTGCGCTTCTTTCTCATTTTGAGAATAAGATCATGTTCCAGGGCTTCTTATGGAATGTTAACAGCTTTGATCAGGAGGGTGTTCAGCTCGGTAAGGTCCTTGCCAAGAAGGTGCTTGCGCATGAGACTGACGGGGCACTCAAGGTGTACAGTGACTTATTCGGAATCTGACAAAAGGAACCTGAGGCTGTCCGAAGTCAAATAAAACTATGAATAAGAGTACCAACAAGGTTTTAAAGAGCGGCATCTGGTATACGGTTTCAAGCATAGCAATACGGGCTGTGGCGATCATTACAAGTCCGATATATACAAGCATGCTGACTACCGATAATTACGGACGTGCCAATATCTTTAATTCGTATGTGGAAATATTTAATATAGTGACCTGCCTGTGCGTTGTTTACAGCATAGGCAGGGCTAAGATTGATTACGGAGAGAAGCTTGATGAATATTTGTCTGCATTGCAGGGTTTATCAAGCTCCTTCGCTTTTTGTGTACTTATTATCGTAACTATATTCCGGGAACGCATATCGGGACTGATAGGTTATGAGGTACCTCTGGTGATGGCTATGTTTGCATATCTGGTGGTCTACCCTTCGGTCCAGTACATGCAGGAGAAATGCAGATTCGAGTATAAGTACAGGGAGAATATCGCAATATCCCTGATCACCTGTATCGGAACGGTAGTGTTGTCAATTGCCCTTATGTATCTGTTTAATGACAGGCGCTACATTGGCAAGATACTCGGAACTATACTTCCGACCTTTCTTATGGGTGTTGCGTTTTACATAAGGCTTCTTAGAAAGGGAAGGGTATTCTATCATCCGAAGTATTGGAGATACGCTCTGAGGATAGGTCTACCCATGATACCACATGCTCTTGCAATGGTGGTACTGGCTCAGATAGACAGGATAATGATAAAGAATATATGCTCAGATGCGGATGCCGGACTGTATACTTACGGATACAGCATAGCAACGATTCTGGCGATATTTACAAATGCCATTGGACAGGCATGGCTTCCCTGGCTTAATGAACAGCTTCACTCGGGCAGCAGGGAAAGAATAAGGTCAATGCAGAAGAAGCTTGTGCTTCTTGGCTGTTTTCTTACACTCGGGTTTATAGCTGCGGCTCCCGAAGCGCTTATGATACTTGCTCCGAGAGCGAAAGCATATTGGGTGGCCAAATGGGTGATCCCTCCTGTGGCACTTGGTACGCTGGCACAGTACTTCTATACGAATTATGTGAATGTTGAACTGTTTTACAAGAAGACGCCGATCATTGCAATGAGTTCGATACTTGCCGCCTCGGTAAATTATGTGCTTAATTATCTTATGATCCCAAGGTTTGGGTACATAGCGGCAGCATATACAACTCTGGCAAGCTATATTGTACTTATGCTCTTTCACTACATTGCAGTCAATCATGTGCTGAAGGAAAAGGTTTATTCGAATATGTTTATGTTCTCTGCTATGATTATCTGCAGCGTACTGGGAATAGCCATGTGTCTGCTCTACGGTGACGGGATCAGGATGACTGTTACAAGATATGCGGTAGCTTTTGCCGCATTGGGAGTTTTTGCTGCGGTAAAGAAGGATGATATACTGCAGCTTGTTATGTATATAAAAGCCAGAAGACAGAATAAGTAAGGCAATTCGGAGAATCGATGATGAAAACATTAATAGTAATTCCCGCCAGAGGCGGTTCGAAACGAATACCGAGGAAGAATGTCCGCATAATGTGCGGCAAGCCTCTTATTGTCTATTCAATAGAGAATGCCAAGGCTCTTAAGGAGACAATGGATGTTGACGTAGCGGTATCAACCGACGATGAGGAGCTTGGAGGTATCGTAAAAAAGAGAGGTGTTGAGGTAATAGCAAGGCCGGCTGAGCTTGCCACGGATTCCGTGACACTCGATCCGGTTATCTATCATGCGGTAACCTATATGGAGAAGAAGCAGAGGTGTAAATACGATACAGTCATCACCATGCAGTGTACTTCTCCCACTCTTAAGAAGGAAACAATAAAGAACGCAATAGAATTCTTCGAGAAATCAGGTTGGGATACCGTAATAAGCGCAATGAACAAGCCGCATCTTTCATGGGGATTAAGAGACGGGAGGATAACCAAGAATTATGAGAAACGTCTTAACTCCCAGGAGCTTCCGCCCAATTATCTTGAAACCGGCGGCTTCCTTATAACACGGAGAGAATGCGTTACCGAAACCGGACGAATAGGAGAGAAGGTCAATATCTTTGAGATACCTGAGGATGAGGCCGTTGATATAGATACCTATTCAGACTGGGTGCTTTGCGAGAATATACTAAGACGTAAAAGGATAATGTTCAGGACGGTCGGAAAGATGCGTCTCGGAATGGGACATATCTACAGATGCCTTACTCTGGCATATAAGCTTACCGGTCACGATATAGTATTTGTTACGGACAGGGACAGCGATATCGGTATTGACAAGATAAACCAGTCCAATTTTCCTCTCATCATTATTGATGATGAGGAGGATTTCGAAAGGGTGCTTGAAAGAGAGAGACCGGATATTTTAGTGAACGATATATTGGACACTACCGTTAAGTATATGACCATGGTAAATAAATATGCAGGCAGGATCGTGAACTTCGAAGACGTCGGAGCCGGAGCAAAGTACGCTGATGCAGTTATTAATGCCCTGTATGAAAAAGGTGAGAAGCTTCATAACGAATACTACGGTTCCAAATACTTCTGTATAAGGGATGAGTTTCTTGAGGAGGAGCCTTCGGAATTCTCCGAGAAGGTTGAAAACATAGTTGTGATATTCGGAGGAGCCGATCCTTCGGATCTTACCGGAAGACTGTACGGTGTGGCCAGGGAGTTACATAAGGAATTTCCGAAGATCAAGTTTCATTTTCTTGTGGGTTTTGCCTATGACCATAAGGATAAGATACTTACGGATGAAGAGAGCAATATTTACGTACATATAGATGCAAGCCGTGTAAGTACATATATGAGCAAGGCAGACCTTGCGGTAACATCACAGGGACGTACTGTATTCGAGCTTGCAAGCATGGGTGTACCATCGGTTGTGCTGGCCCAGAATGAAAGGGAAGCAGAGCATGTTTTTGCAGGTATACAGAACGGCTTTATTAATCTCGGAATAGGACGGGAGCAGGATGACAATACGATAATTTCGACCATCAAATGGCTTATCATGACCCCTAATGTCAGATCAGAGATGAGAAGGCTCCAGCTTATGAAGGATTTCTCAAAGGGCCAGGACAGAGTGATACATCTTATATTGAACGACCTTGATGATGAGGATTAGTTATATAGATGAAGAAGGATGATTTTCAGATGATAGATGTCCGGAAGGAATATGAGCAGGACCTTCTGGATGCACAGATAATATGGGAACAGCAGGAGCAGCTGAGATATCAGCAATATCTTAATGAACAGGAACAGATCCGTCAGGAAATGCTGCGGCAGCAGGAACAGCAGCAGTTGATACTCGAGGAGAATGCCAGACAGTTTAATATGCAGATGCCGTCGGAACACGATGCATCTGCGGTGTCGCTGAATGGTAATATGAATAATACCTATGCAGGCAACGCGATACCTGTTGCTCCTTATATACCACAGGAAGTGATGGAATCGCAGGCTGTTCATCACGCGACTTCTATGAGCGGCTTCGGTGGCCGCAAGGTGCTTTTGGTCAACACTGTATGCGGTACGGGAAGCGTGGGAAGACTGATGGCAGGATTGTATCGCACGCTTGAGGATTACGGCTATGAATGTATTGCCGCTTACGGAAGAGGGGAAGCTCCTCCGGATATCCGGGGATACAGGATAGGTACGGACAGCGATATGTATATCCACGGCGCCATGAGCAGACTGAATGACAGGCATGGCTTCTATTCCGCGAGGGCTACCGAAGATTTTATAGCGATGGTGAAGGAGTATGATCCGGATATAATCCATCTGCATAATATCCACGGGTATTATCTGAACCTTCAGATATTGTTTGGTTATCTGAAAAAATGTGGCAAGAAGATAATCTGGACACTGCATGACTGCTGGTCTTTTACGGGGCATTGCAGCCATTTTGAATATATAGGCTGTAATAAATGGATTTCAGGCTGTTATAAATGCGAACAGCTTAAGGAATATCCCAAGTCATTCGGAGTAGATAATTCAAAGGCTAATTATGAAGATAAAAGAAGACTGTTTACCGGTATTCCCGATCTTATGCTGGTTACTCCATCCGAATGGCTTAAGGAAAAGGTGAGTCAGTCATTTCTGAGGGAATATCCGGTTACGGTTGTGCCGACAGGAATCGATCTGAACAGCTTCTATCCTTATCCCGAGACTACAGACAGTGACAATCTTATCTTCAGGATCAAGAACAGTCTGGAATTAAGAAATAAGGTGATCCTTCTGGGAGTGGCCAATCCGTGGAGAGACCGTAAGGGGCTTATACAGTTCGGACTGCTTGAAAAATCACTCACAGACAGATATGCAATCCTCCTTGTGGGGCTTAACGACAGACAGATATCAGAGCTTCCTCCCGGGATCATAGGTCTCAGGAAGACAGACAGCATAGAGGAACTTGTAGCACTGTATTCGATGGCAGACATATATGTAAATCTTACGTTGGAGGATACGTTTCCGACTACGAATCTGGAAGCACTTGCCTGCGGAACACCGGTAATAACCTACAAGGCAGGAGGAAGTCCGGAGAGCATCGACAATACCTGCGGAGAGGTGGTAGAAAGAAACAGTATTCAGGGCGTTGTGGCGGCAATAGACAAGATACTGTCTTCATCGGGACAATGTTATACAAAGGAGATGTGCTTAAGAAGGGCGCAGCTTTACAGCAAGGAATACAGATTTCTGGAATATATCCAGCATGTATATGAAGTTCTGTAAGTATTGATATATTAAGTGGATTAAGGGACAGTTAATGTGAAAGAATTATGCAGAAAATTTCAGAAAAGTATAATATTTGCCCTAAAGCTGTTTATGTACGTGGCCTGCTTTGCAACATTCTTTCTGCTGTTTGCAATAGATAACAGGGAAATAATCGAGCTGTCAAGGACAGCTGCCGTAACCCTGTCCACATATGTTATAATTCTTTTTCTTTTATCCGGAACTTACGGAAGCTATGCCATAGGAAAGAAGAAGGGAAAGGATATCCTGTTTTCCCTGACTTTAACGGGAATCCTTACCGACCTTATAACTTATTTCGAACTCACGATAATGAAGACCAATGAAGCCAACAATACCACGTTTAAGATTGAAAATGTCGGGATCCTGGTTTCCGTGATCATTATCCAGTTTATCATTCATTTTGTTTTTGTACAGCTGGGAAACAGGTTCTATTTCTGGCTTAATGATGCTGAGAAGTGCCTGATCATAGTCTCGGATACGGTGGGTACTTCTGAAGCGGGAAGAGTGGCTTCGGCACTTGCCGAATTCAATGAGCGTTACAGAGTATATGATGTTGTGGAATGCAATGCTCCAGATATTAAGGACAGGATAGTCGAAGCTGACACTGTAGTTATGTATGACGTTCCGGTTGATATTAGGAAGGATATCATTGACTGGTGCTATCAGAATCTTAAGAATATTTATTTTAATCCGGGAGTGGCCGATATACTGGAGCACAATTCCGAGCAGACGGTCATAGATGATATATCATTCTTCACATGGCAGTTCCATCTGATTACTTTCGAACAGCGTATAGTGAAGCGCCTTATGGATCTTATAATAGCATCGGTCCTTCTAGTACTTACAAGTCCCGTGCTGTTGATAAGCGCAATCTGCATAAAGAAGAATGACGGTGGAAGAGTTCTGTTCCGTCAGAAGAGGGCGACCGCAAACGGACGTGTTTTTGAGATATATAAGTTCCGTACGATGAAGGAGAATGTGGAGAATAAATCGGTCACAAAGGATGATGACAGGATAACGCCGGTGGGAAGGGTACTCAGAAAGTACAGGATAGATGAGCTGCCCCAGCTTATGAACATTGTTAAGGGAGATATGAGCCTTGTGGGTCCGCGCCCTGAGATGCTTGAAAATGTAGAGGATTATACGAAGGAGCTTCCCGAGTTCCGTTACAGATTAAGGATGAAGGCGGGACTTACGGGTTATGCACAGATATTCGGTAAATACAATACCAGCTCCAAGGATAAGCTTATGCTTGACCTTATGTATATTGAAAATTATTCCCTGATCAAGGATATACAGCTTCTGTTCCAGACAGTGCTGGTAATATTCAAGGCAGAGGAATCAACGGAGGCTTTCAGTGATAAATGATGGTGCTGCCGGCTGCAGGATTTCCATAATTACAGTTACATATAACAGCGGTGCCACAGTTTCGAGAACAATAGAATCGGTGCTCTCGCAAAGCATTCTGCCAATGGAGTATCTTATTATAGACGGAGCATCGACAGATGATACACTTGCGATCGCGGAAGGCTACAGGAAGGCGTTTGAGGAAAAAGAGATCTCATTTACAGTCGTATCTGAGCCGGATAACGGCATATATGATGCGATGAATAAGGGTATTTCAATGGCTTCGGGTGATATAATAGGCATGATCAATTCCGACGACTGGTATGAGCCCTGTGCGGTAGAGACAGTAGTAAACGCATACAGGGAGGAGCACTTTGATCTGTTCTACGCAGATCTTCGGATGCATATGCCTTCAGGCGGAACCTTCGTCAAACATTCAAGGAACCGAAGATATGCAACATCGCGAGACTGGAATCATCCTACAACCTTTATAACAAAGGAAATGTATTCAAGATTCAGATACAGGAATGAAACTATCCATGATGATTACGACCTTATATTAAGGCTGAAAAAAGCCGGAGCAAGGATTACGGTCAGGAATGTCGTTATTGCTGATTTTACCATGAATGGGACAAGTCATGAAAGAAATATAAAAAAAGCAATGGAACGGGTAGGTATCAAATACAGGATATACAGAGATAACGGATATTCGGTTTTTTATTTTTTTGAGTGTTTTTTTGTGGAGCTGGCGAAGCTTATTGTAGGGTAATTTCATGGAGATTAAGACTCTTACTTTTTTTTCCAATTATTATAATCATCATCAGAAGGCGCTTTGCGATGAGTGGTATTCCATTCTGGGCGACGGCTTTACCTTCGTTGAGACCGAACCCATAGAGGGCTTCAGGGCGACTATGGGCTGGGGCAAGGAGGAGGTGCCGCCGTATGTGTTAAGGACATATGCGGATAATGAGTCACATGAGAAAGCTCTGCGGCTTGGACGGGACAGTGACCTGGTAGTTATGGGAACCGCACCTGAAATATATATAGAGGAGAGGCTTGCGCTTGATAAGATCATCTTCAGATATTCCGAGCGTCCTCTTAAGGAAGGCTTCATTAAGTTCTTCATTCCACGACTTACAAAGAAGTATCTGCATCTACATGTCAGAAATAAGAAAAAAAATATTTATATTCTGGCAGCCAGCGCATATACTGCATGGGACTTTCGGAAGATGTTTAACAGCTATCCGGGTAAATGTTATAAATTCGGATATTTTCCTGTACATATGGAGTATGATATCAGAAGACTGATGGACAGGAAAAGGATATGCGCAGACCGTGAGACGGGAGATGCCGATATGCCTACCATTCTGTGGGAAGGAAGGATGTTAAGACTAAAGAGACCGGATCTGCTTATCAAGGCAGCAAAACAGCTTAAAGGCAGAGGATATAATTTCAGAATGACCTTTGTCGGAGACGGCAAAGAGAAAAAAAGAATAGCTATGTTGGCAAAAATGTACGGATTATCGGACATAACCACCTTCATAGGTTTCCTGTCACCTGAAGGGGCAAGGGAGAAGATGGCAGATGCAAAAATATATGTTATGACTTCGAACTTCCTTGAAGGATGGGGGTCGGTCATATACGAAGCGTTAAATGCGGGGTGCGCGACAGTAGTGTCACATGCTCCTGGCGCCGCACCATGGCTTGTAAGGAACAAAAAGACGGGACTTCTTTTCAAGAGCGGGAGCGTTGAGTCACTCGCCGGTCAGCTGGAAAAGCTGCTTAAGGAACCGCAGCTGTGCGAGCAGTACGGAACCGCGGCATATGAGCAGATGGCACGTTTATGGAATCCTTCAGTAGCAGCAAGGAATGTTCTGACACTTGCGGATGATCTTACGGATGGACGTCCGTGCAGCATTAAGGAAGGTCCGTGTTCGCCCGCGAGAATACTTAAGAATAACTGGTTTCCGTCATAGGGAGTACTGCAGGCCGGCAGATTCCATATGACAGATTGATATATTGGGGTTTGTTGTAATGAAAATATTATTTCTTATGGAATATCCGATAGACCTGCCCGGAGGGGGACAGCTCTCAACCTGGACACTGTGCGACGGCCTTGTTAAGCAGGGGCTTACACCAGTGGTTGCATGCCCGAAGCTTCTCGGCAAGCGAAGAACGGATTTTGATTTTAAAATAGTTGAATACAGATCGGATGAGAACAGAGAGAGAAGTAAGATAGCTAGGATAGTTAATTTCCTTTCGCGGATCCGTTCTTTTCAGAAGATAATCAGAAGAGAGAAGCCGGATATTATTCATGTATCAATGTCTGAATCTCTTATAACATTCGGTTTTTTTAGATGTCTTGGATTTTTTAAGAAGATACCATTTGTATACACAGACAGAGGATTGGCCTATGGATACAGAAAGCATTCCATGATGTGTATAAAAGCGACAATGAAACACGCGGCCGGAATGATATGTACGACCCAGTTCAATAAGGATCTGTGGCTTCAGAAAGGGATCAGGGTTCCGATTACCGTGATACCTAATACTATCGGTGAGGCTTTTGATTCATATGATGACAATAAGCGCGGCGCAATGCGCATTAAATACGGAATAAAGGAAAACGAGTTTGTGATCGGGTTTGCCGGAAGGATATCGGAGGAGAAGGACTGGGATTTTGTACCTGTACTTGTCAAAGCGCTTAAGGACGGTATCGACAGGGAGAATGAAGCGATTAAGAAGTCGGATTCCGGTAAACAAAGGACCGATAAAGCGGCCAAGAGGATAAAGGTTGCTCTGGTCATATCGGTTTATGAGGAACAGGATAAGGATATAGTAAGAGGGATAAAGGATAAGATATGCGATGCCATAGGAGAGGATAACCTCATCTATATGCAGGATCTTTCACAGGCAGAGATAGCCGATTACTATTATATGGTGGATGCATTTGTAATGTCATCAATGTTTGAATCCTTCGGTAAGGCAGCTGTAGAGGCAATGAGCAGGAAATGCTCCGTGCTTTCGACATCTGTGGGAGGACTGCCGGAGGTAGTCGGGAAGGATGAGAACCTTTATACCAAAGATAATACGGATAAGTTCGTTAAGAGAATTATGGAACTGATGAATAACAGAAAAGAGCTCGATGACGACAGGGAATT
>JAILNV010000212.1 GCA_024691125.1 Lachnospiraceae bacterium
GGAAGATGCTGAAGGAAAAAAAGATCAAGAAGATCGGAACCTACAAAGATGCCAGGTATATGAGAAATACTGATAATTAGATTTTTACCCCTGGGAAACGATGTCGAGGAATGGAATGAATACTATAAGAGTGATCGAATACTTTGATAGCGAAAGGCAAAGCCATTGGTTGTGTGAGATTAAAAGAGGAGATTGGGAAGCAGCCGGATTTCTATACGAATTGCTGAGCAAGGGAACATTCTTTGATGCTGTAGGAGAAGGCTCAAAGGTTTTGTTGCTTACAGACGGTGACGAGCTTATCTCATTTTGCACATATGCAAAAAAGGATGACATCCAGCCGACTGAGCTTACTCCATGGATGGGATTTGTCTATACATTTCCGGAGCATAGAGGGCACCATTATGTGAGACTTCTCATGGAAGAGATAGAAAGACTTGCAATAAAAGAAGGTGTACCGGAAGTCTATATCTCGACAAATCACACAGGACTTTATGAGAAATATGGATGTGAGTTCAAAGCAGAGATGAAGGATATGAATGGGGAACCATCCAGAGTATATGTTAAAAGGATTCCAACCGATGAGTAAAGGGCATAGGATATGAATTATAGGGTTATAGACAAGAAAAAGTATTACAGAAGCGGAGTATTTCGTCATTTCACAGAGGACTGCAAATGCTCCACATCCATGACTGCGAGGATAGATGTCACAGATTTGGTGGAGCATTCCAAGAAGACAGGTACCAAGTTCTACATCAACTTTCTGTATGTGCTTTCAAAGGTGTTGAATTCAAGAGATGATTACAAGATGGGATATCTCTGGGAGTCGGAGGAGTTGATCTGTTACGACAGCATAAATCCGATCCAGTATATCTTTCATGAGGATACGGAAACCTGTACGCCGGTCTATACGACATATTACGCAGACTATGACGAGTTTTACCGGAATGCTGTAAAGGATGTGGAAAACGCAAAGGAAACAAGGGAATACGGACTGGATATGATGGACCATCCGAACTGGTTTGATGCATCGTATATATCCTGGCTGTCATATGATTCGCTGAATGTTGAGCTTCCGGATGGATATCTGCATTTTGCTCCGATCATAAACTGGGGTAAATATCGGGAGGAAAACGGCAGACTTCTGATGCCGGTAAGCGTTCGCCTGAATCATGCGATAGCAGATGGATTTCTCGTGGCAAATGTATATCGGCTTCTGGAGAAGGAAATGTCTGTGTTCAGCGGAAGAGATGGAGGAAAATGAGATGAATACAAACAAATATATAATACGATTAGAGAAAGAAGAAGATTATCACGCTGTTGAGAACCTTGTAAGAGAGACGTTCTGGAATGTTTATCGTCCGGGATGCAGATTCGTCATTTTTTCTCTGCAAGGAGCTGATCCCCGGATACCTGGATGATGTTACCGGGGTATATCAGACACCGCAGGGGTACTATGTGAAGGATGAGGATGTGGAAGAGTTTGATAAAGCGTTTCCACCGAAAGAAAAGCAAAAGCTACCCGGACAGATATTCGGATAAGTATTAGGTTTATAAAAACAAATTAGGGGAAAGGGTTGTTTAGCTGATGGTAAGAGAAGCAAGAAAAGAGGACTTGGATAAACTCCTTAAGCTATATCTGTTTTTACATGAAGACAGTGTGCCGGAGCATGATACTCATCTTGAAAAAACATGGGATCAGATCATTGAAGATCCCAATCATCATCTGATCGTGAATGAAGTCGATGGTCAGATCATTTCTTCGTGTGTATGTGTGATCATACCGAATCTGACAAGAAATGTCAGACCGTATGCATTTGTCGAAAAAGTGGTAACACATGCAGATTTCAGAGGGAATGGCTATGCGGGAGAGTGTCTGGATTATGCAAGGAAGATTGCTGAGAGGGAAAATTGCTATAAGATGATGCTCCTTACCGGATCAAAGAAACCGGAGACTCTGCATTTTTATGAGAAGGCGGGATATAACAGCAGTGACAAGACTGCTTTCATACAGTGGATAGGGATGGATTAATTCGAGAAGGTTAGAATGGGTAAATATAAGAAGGCTATTGGATTTCTGTGATCAGGCATCCAATTATGAAAAAGGGGAACTGAAAAAATGCATTTTGTTGATGCAAAAGGTATTCTCACCAATAATAATGGTTATTACGGAATGAACATTTACCGTGGCTGCAGTCATGGGTGCATATACTGTGACAGTAGAAGTAAGTGTTATCAGTTCACGCATCCCTTTGAAGATATTGAGGTAAAGCAGAATGCACCGGAGCTTCTGGAAAGTGCGTTAAGATCCAAAAGAAATAAGTGTATGATCGGAACAGGGGCGATGTCGGATCCATATATGCATTGCGAAGAAAACCTGAGGCTGACAAGACGATGCCTGGAAATCATTCTTAAGAATGGGTTTGGCGCGGCAATCCAGACGAAATCGGATCGAATCCTTCAGGATATAGATTTGCTGGATGAGATCAACCGGTCTGCAAAAAGTCATGGGCAGAATATATGTTACAGATCAGGATTCCCCGGAGTCTGCGATGGCTTGACGAAGGGCTTTATCCCAGTTGGGATGCAATGAATATGAATTCTGTTCACTTGGCAGAAAAGTTGGGTTATGAATTTGATCACGAGTATACGGCATATGAGGTGACGGAGGAATGGCGGAAAATGAAGATATATATCGATTTTGATGATTGCCTGTGTGAAACAGGAAGATCTTTTTCGAAGCTGGCAGCGGAAATGTTCGGTAAGAATGTTCCGTATGAGGATATCAGGTTCTTTGAACTGGATAGATCTTTTGATCTGAACGATGAAGAGTTTGAACATTTTATGATACGAGGACATGAGCCTGAAACGCTGTTGTCCGTGGAGGAGACACCCGGAGCATCGGAGGTCATAAACGGCTGGCTATCCGAAGGACATGAGATTTCAATAATAACAGGCAGACCTTTCAGTGCATACGAGCCATCACGTATGTGGCTCGACGAGCACGGTCTTCAGAAAGTTCCCTTGTATTGTTTTAACAAATACGGCAGGGATAGCTTTATTAAAAACAGTGAGTTCAGCCTTGAATTGGAAGATTACTATAAGATGCATTTTGATCTGGCAATTGAGGATTC
>JAILNV010000217.1 GCA_024691125.1 Lachnospiraceae bacterium
CCATCCCTGAATCGGAGTCCCTATAATCAGTCTCTCGAGTATCACTTCTATTATCCAGAGAAAAGATATGACTGCACATACCACTCCAACGCCCGACATAAACCGTATGGGAAAGTATGAGAAGCTCATCATGGAATCCATAACCAGCTTAAGCTTCTTGGATAAGGTCCATCTCGATTCGCCGATCTCCCTGTCCTTGCGGTGGAAATAAATCTTGTCTGACTTAAAACCGACCCACAGAACCTGAAGTGTGAGCGCCGAATTCTTCTCATCAAGCATTTCAAGCACACCGATAACCTGCCTGTCTAGCAGATAACAGTCGAAGCCTCCCACAGGCATGTTTTTGTCAATACACTTACGGACTATGCTGTAATACAGATTGGCAAAGAACTTCTTTATTGCCGAATCATCACGCTCGGCTCTTACGGCAAGCACGACCTTATTACCCTTTTTCCAGCTGTCATACATTTCAAGTATCAGCTCGGAATCCTCCTGAAGATCTGCCTGCTTGGTAACGGCACAGTCTCCGGTACATACATGGAGTCCCGCCAGTATTGCCGCATGCTCACCAAAATTCCTTGACAGTCTCACACACTGCACGTTCTCATCCATATCCCTTATCTGATTCATTATTTCCCATGAATTGTCACCGGACCCGTCATCTACGAATACTATTTCGTAATCACCCAGCTTCTTTAGTATCTTCTCCTCCATATCTTCATAAAGGAGCATTAAAGTGTCCGAGTTATAGTACACAGGTACAACTATAGATATCTTACTCATGTCTGTCCTTGTTTCCCCCGACCATTTCTATATATTTATCATAATCTCTTATGTATTCATTCCCGTCATAATGCTCACTGCATAATACAAGCAGTACCGAATCGGGTGAAAAATCATACATATCCTTCCACAACATCGTAGGAAGATACAGGCCCATTCTCGGTCTGTTAAGCTCTACTATATCCGTTTCAAAGCCGTTATCGATCTTAACCTTGCTGGAACCCGAAACATTGATCAGCACGAACTCACTCTTTCTGTTCGCATGTCTTCCACGTATAACACTGTCATCGCTTCCGTAAATATAGAAGACTCTCTTAACGGTAAAAGGAACATCTATGCCGCCGCATTCCGCAACCACGAGATTGCCTCTCTCATCTCCGTATTCACCGAATTCGATTATCCTGTATTGATCCTTGATATTCATTATATAGTTCCTTATGACCCTGTCTTTTCCGAATAACTATAACTGTAACTTCCGTTCCCTCTGAACAGCTTCACGAAGCTTACATACATACTGCCTGATCTGATCTATACCCAATCACACAAATGCATTCAGCACATCTATCGTATAGTCCTGCTCTTCCTTAAGCATACCATTATACATCGGAATACTCAACACTTCATCCGCGCAGGCCTCCGTTACCGGATAATCACCCTTCTTATGCCCCAGATACTCGTATGCCTGTGCGAGATGAGGAGGTATGGGATAATGGATTATGGTTGATATTCCCTTATCCTTAAGATACTCCATCAGTCTGTTCCTTTCTTTGCATCTTATGACATACTGGTGATATATATGATCTGCTCCTTCTCTTACCCTTGGAAGCTCTATTAACGGATTGTTAAGCCTTGCATCATATTCCGCGGCAATTGCCTGTTTCTCTTCGTTAAGCTCATGAGCGTGCTTTAATCTTACCTTCAGCAGGGCCGCCTGGATCTCATCAAGACGGGAATTCGTTCCGACAACCTTATTGTAATACCTCTTCTCGCTTCCGTAGTTACGGTATATCCTCATTTCCTTTGCCAGAGCTTCATCATCCGTAACTATCGCCCCTCCGTCTCCGAAAGCGCCTATATTCTTGGATGGATAGAACGAGAAACAGCCTATGTCTCCAAAGGTACCTGTTATTGTACCTTTAAAGCCAGAGCCGTGCGACTGTGCGCAGTCCTCAACAAGACGCAGATCATGCTTCTTACAGATATCGGCTATCTTATCCATCTGCGACGCCTGACCGTAGAGATGAACGACAAGAACAGCCTTCGTCTTAGCGGTTATCTTTTCTTCTATCTTATCCGCGTCTATATTGAAATACTCATCCGGCTCAACAAATACAGGAGTCGCACCGTTAATGGTGATACCCATAACACTGGCGATATAGGTATTTCCCTGTACTATTACTTCATCTCCGCTGCCTATGCCAAGTATCCTGAATGCAAGCCAGAGCGCGTCAAGACCGTTTCCAAGGCCGACACAGTACTTAGCGCCGGTATATTCCGCGAACTGCTCCTCGAAAGAAGACAGCTCCTTACCCATTATATACCAGCCCGAACGAAGCGTACGAAGCGCCGCATCCTCGAATTCCTGCTGATATTTATAGAATCCCCTGTCCAGTCTGTTGGTCTGTATTTCCATCTTTCTATCCTCTTATTTGTCTGTATGATACCTGAATACAGAGTAATCATCCGTTGCTTTTGATTCACCGGAAATGAATAAATGATCCGCAGAAACCTCTTGAATACATTAGTGATCCAAGCCGGATTCAATAAGTCTGCTTCCCGCAAATACTTCTGTAGAGGTTCACATGCCTCATCACGTGTATCTCTCTTGTATAGAGGTTTCTGTATCTGTTATAGAAGAATTCCCTGTCGTCATCGAGCTCTTTTCTGTTATTCATCAGTTCCATAATTCTCTTAACGAACTTATCCGTATTATCTTTGGTATAAAGGTTCTCATCCTTCCCGACTACCTCCGGCAGTCCTCCCACAGATGTCGAAAGC
>JAILNV010000251.1 GCA_024691125.1 Lachnospiraceae bacterium
CATGTATCCTGAGCACCGCCAGGAATTCTTATCGCATATATTACTGACAGATCAAGGAATTCACGTGATACGAGATCCTTAAGCAACTCCTTATTGGCATCGGAATTTATAAGCACCGGAAATACACTCTCTGACATCTTATCCCATTCGGTTATGTTGACAACCAGTTCATGTATTTCCATATTGTCACCGCTCCTTTGCCTGGTATCCACTATGTGTCCGACAACCTCATCAAATGTCATCTCCCCATTTGAATATTTCTCGTACAGATCGTTGACGTATATTACAGGATTAACCCTGTCCTCCTGATCAAAAATAATATTTATACCATCAAGCTTTACACCGTTCGTTTTGAGAACCTCCTTAAAAAATATTCTCGCATCATGGCTGTAGAAATCCTCAAGCTCTGCCATCAGAGCCTCCTTAAATTCTGCATATGACATTGTTCTTCTCCTCCTTCATTGGTAGTATTATTAACGTGAAAAGGGAGGCTCCCATATCGGAAACCTCCCTGTGATGCAGTATAGTTATTATAATCATGCTGCTATTTCAACTTCCTCATTCCGTACCATGAACATATCATCCGAAATCTCTTTCTTAATGGTTTCGTCCAGTGACAGAGCCCTTTGGAAATCAGTTCTTATTGGAGCATACTTAAGAGCCTGCTTTATGACAGTCTTCTTCGCCATCTCCTCATAGCTTGTCTTCCAGGGACTATATCCGGATTCAAAAGCCTTACTGTATGTCTTGGCATACAGATCCATGTCCGCTTTGCTCATTACAGAGAAACCGAACCCTCCATTAACGGTTCTGAATATCCCATAAAAATATGTGACTTCACCCCTGTCTGTATATGCCGGTCTATGTATCAGCTTTGGCTCTAAGCCATACTCATATTCGAACACATCATTTTCATATACTGCCTGAGCCTGGATGGTCTGCATCTGTCCATTCCGATACGCAAGATCTATAAGCCCCTTATATCCAACCTGGAACTGAACCTCCAGCTGACCCTTGTTCTTATATGGGATAAGATACGCCTGCCCCAAGGGCGTGTTCGGCTCCAGTCCAAGCTGGGCGGCATTCATAAGAGCAGCCATAAAGCTTATGGGGGAGCACTGCTTCAGAGCCGGTGTATTATTGAGTGCGCTTAACGCTATCCTCGTAAATCTTTCCGGTGTTATCACCGATGGAAGCGCCTTCTTTATCTCAGGCATCATGACCTTAACCATATCCTGAATGGACATGCTCTTTGTAAGTCTTACATTTCCGTCCTGATCATTATTCTCTGTAACTGCAGCCTGTACAGCCAGTTCTTCCTTAATATCTACTTTTCCCATTTTCTTTCCCGACCTCCTGTTTTTAAACATACAAAAAGCAGAGCAATATATGCTCTGCCTAAAATAAGATGCAAAGAATAACGGTAGAGCAATGTTACTCTACCGTTATTTATAGACTATCCCTATCTCATTTTTGATAATGGCAATCAAAAAGTATAATGCAACGTTTCTCTCAACAATTTCTGCCAATCTCTTTCATGCCTTTATTGACCAAACAACTTCATATTCCTCCATTTATATCACCTCATCCAACTGCTGCTCTCTTGTTTGAAGATAGTTTCCTCTGCTCTCTTATGTGCTCAATTTCTTTCATTGCTTCTTTATGTGGAAGAACCCTTCCAGCAAGCACATCTTCAATACCTCTATCTAGCATTCTCAATAATGCAGGATCGACTTCATTTGCAGTTTGAACAGTAATATTTTCAGAGATAACTTGTTCTGTCATAGCATACTCCTCGCAAGAAAAAGATTTCTCTTTTATCATATTTTATCATAAAGGGTGTATATTTCAATACTCATAACAAAGCTTACGTTTACGCTGCAATATGCTTTACAATAAACCTCCTGCTACTGCTCTCTTTTGCGTATTTATCATACATTTCAGGATTTTCAGCCTTGAAGAGCTTCGTATCAAGTCTTTTGGAAACCGTGTTAAGCCATGATACCCTGTAATCGCCTGCAGTTCCATAGCCCGCATCCTGAAGCTCCATCTGAATCTTCTGATCTATGGAAGCCTTCTCCTGTTCGAGCTTATCTATAAGCGAAACAAGTTCATCCCTTCTTTTAAGGGCATTATCATATCCAAGCAGCTGTACGGTTTTA
>JAILNV010000243.1 GCA_024691125.1 Lachnospiraceae bacterium
TATATCTGTTTGAGTTTAAAAGAGATGATACAGCAGAGGCTGCACTAACACAGATAAATAGTAAGGACTATGCGTTACCGTTTAAGGCCGATTCGAGAAGACTGTTTAAGATAGGTGTATCATTTGATTCGTCTGCCAGAATACTTGCGGATTGGTTGGCTGAGTAACCGGAAAGACAGTTTTTTGTCCGGGAGCCTATATGTGAGGACATCACAATACCATATGATCTAGAGACCCAGTATCCGGTGATAAAGGCTTCAATCTGTACCGGGGAAAGGGTTGCCGGATTCAAGAGCAGGGCAGATGGGCATTTTACTGAAGTGATGCTGATCGCTTCAGATACAGATCTTATGGTCTTTAAGAATGCATACGGGATAGACGAGATAAAGACGGAATATTAAAGGTATGGATCGGAAAATTGCAAAATTCATAAATAAAATAAAACCGTTTTCGAACAAGGAAAGAGAAAACCATAGGAAAATGGCAAAAATGATGAGAGATGGACTCTGAATACATCTTACGATTTTGACGATTAAGCTATTACGGAAACAATAGAACTTGGGGATAAAGTCCTTGAAGAATCAACAGAGCCGGGGGATGAATTCTGTCCGAAGTGTTATGCCGACTTAACGATGCAGAGAGGATATAACAGACCCCTGGCATATTGGACGTGTCTTGGATGCACTGATATTTTATGGGAGTCGGGAAATGCATAAGGAGGAGGCCTGATGAATGATTTAATGATGCTTAAGATTGCGTGGGTTTTAAGTCCTTTTGTATTTATCCCGATACTTATAAACATGTCCTCGAAGATCAAACAAAAGGACGAGGAAATACGCAGGCTCAAGATGTGGATCTCACAGTTGCGCAACTCAGAAACAGCTGATAATCCTGCATCAGACGGTGCAGAAAATCATATATTTTCTGCCGATGATATCACGGAGCAGATCCCGTCGGAAATCACATTGCCGAAATCAGCACCCGTATATAGACAGCCGGTAGGAGGCAAACCACGACCGGCAGAAAATACGCCTCAAACGTCAAGAACTACTGTACAGACCGTAAAGGCTGCAGCACAGGACATTAAATCTACGGTGCAGCGTCCTGCCAAACCCGCTTCAAAGAATAAATTCGAAACAAGTCATCTCCTCTTTGGGGTTGGCGTTATACTTGTCTTTGTGGCAGGTCTTATATTCGCAACCTCCATGTGGAAGATCATGCCGCCTGCTGCGAAGGTTTTAACCCTTCTGCTTGCAGCAGCCTTCTTTATTTCTGTTGCCCTTATTCTTGAAAAGAAGCTCAAGCTTCGTGAAGCGAGCATTACAATGTATGTGCTCGGTTCCGCCTTCACATCCCTTATTGCCATTGCAATAGGATATTTCGCATGGTTTGGAAAGTCATTCTCCCTGGGCACATCGTCAAGATATCTTGTCATATCGGTCAGTCTGTGGATCCTGTCTGCCATGCTGTATTCCGGATACAGACTGTATAAGGGCAATGTTTTTACGATCATCGCCTACCTTACATCACTTCCGGCCTTTGCCCTGCTCGCAAGATATGTTTGCGGGAGGGGTGAGCTTGCCCTTTTGTTCACCGGCCTTTACGTACTTGCAAGCCTTATCCTGACAAACAGAAAAGACAATGGTGCCCTCACCCGGCTCAGTCAATATATATCCCTTGCATATGTGGTACTCAGCGCGGCTCTGTATGCTGAATTCGGTTTTATCACATGTATGAGTCTCGTTATGATACTCTGTATCGTCATATTGATATATCTGCCCATAAATGTTAAGGATAAAGAAGGAAAGGATAAGTATGAATGGTTATACTATGCCGTTCCTCTGTACATAGTCTTCTTTGTATATAACACATCTATGATATTCAGGACCACCGTTTCTCACGGGGATGCTTTCTGCGGCATTATACTTAGCACCGTAATGCTCTTTACCTGCAGATATGTATCGATAAAAGGAGAAAAAAGGCTGTATAATTTTGCTTCCCTCGGAGCCGTTCTTATAAGCTACATTTTCTTTTTTGCAAGATTTATCAGTGTTATGGAACAGTCACAGGACAAGATGGGTGATTTAAAGGAGATCCTTCCCTGCATAATAGTTTTTCTTTTATCCGTGCTTGCCTTTACAGCCGAATATGTCCATACTTTAAAGCCCATCAGAACAAAGGATGCGTATGAGGATGCCATGATATATATGATCCTTCTTGCCGCACTGTCATTTACAGGAACTTACTCCATGATGCCGCTTGCAAGGTATTCACAGCCTGAGGCAGCAAGATATATCGGAAGCATTATTCCCCTCATGATCATAAGTGCAATAATGCTCGCTGTTTTTCTTTTATACCGGTACAGGCTGGCATCCGAAGCCCTGTCCTTCAGGCTTGTCTTTACCGATCGCCTGGGCTCTGTCATGCTTAATATTTCGATAGTCATTGCCTTTGTATTCTTCATGAGCCTGTCTGTCAATAAGCATACATCCTATATACTATGCATACCACTCATCGCAGTCACACTCATGTATCAGGTTCATATAAGGCTTAAACGCCATAACCCCGAGGGCATAATAACTGCAGCCATATTACCTTTTGTACTCATAAAGGGGATCGAAATGTATGTAATGGTCATGATCTCCGGTTCGGAAGCCACAAAAGGAAATACTGCATTTGAATTATGTATGGGCATGTTTCTAGGCATCCTCATTATAGGACTGTTTGAATACAGAAAGATCGTCTCAGGCGATGAGAAAAATAAGAAGGTACTTATAGACTGGAATATCCTTATATCCTTCATTATCCTTATGGCAGCCGTTATTGGCGGAAACCTGTGGGGTATCGATCATAAACATTTCAAGTCCCTGATAGGATTCGCCATATTCCTTCTTTATATCGGAGTCAGGCTCTCCGATATACTGCGGAAGGTCATCTTCAGTATGATAGCGCTTCTTCTGTGCGGGGCATATGCCGCCCAGGACTTCATAGCCTGGAATCCCGACTTCAAGACGGAGTTGATAGCCCTGTCAATTCCTATATTTGCGGCTGTTATCCATTTCATCATTTTCAAAAGGAAAGAAAGAGCCGTATCCCATATAAGCTTCGGACTCATGAGTCTTTTCTTCTTTATAGAATGGTGGAATATAAATAATGCTGCCTCTGTTCCGGCAATGCCGGTTATAAATACTAAGCTTACAATCTTCCTGTTAGTGACGGTTGGAGTGTGCCTGCTCGGATATCTGACCGGGGAGCAGCGCTATGACATTCTCGGGCTTTGCCTTACAGTCCTCCTGACAGCTTCCTCTGTGTTGAACAGACGTGATGTACATCTTCTCCTTGCATTGGCTGTCTGTATCGCACTAATCGTATACTATTACAGAAAGCGCTACCAGCCTCTTACAATCGTACCCCTTATCATTCTCATTTCAGTGATACATGATACGATTTACAGGAGACTAATGCATTATCCGGCATCGGGAAGCTTTGATATGTTTTTCAGAATACTTTTCAAGGCTGAAGGGGATTTCACAATTCCCTGCATAATATGGGTCGGGATATTTGCGGTCATGCTTTCCTTGGGGCGGTTCTTTCATAAAAAAATATTTATACGGTCTAACAATAAGCATGGACTTGTGATCGACTGGTTTACCATCCTTTCGATAATCCCCGTTATTAACGTTCTTATTATGGGGAACAGTAAGCTCAGATGGTCTGTACTCTTTCTTATCGTCATATACTTGTTTGGATATTACAGACGTGTGGCCGATGAGTTCAACAAGCCAATCCTTACGGCCATTTCAGTCCTCATTGCGACGGCATGGTGGACGCAGCCCATGATCAAAGTCAACGAACTCTTTGTTACCGAACTTCGGATAATAGGCTTCCTGGCCCTTGTATATGTAGTGACCAGAATCATATATAAGAAAGAACTTGAAGGAGGCCCTGACCTCATGTATTATGCATCGGTCACCTCGGTAATATGGCAGTCGGTATCATCCGTAAGGTCGGCCAGGCTGTTTGATGTCATAATACTCGGCCTGGTTCTTCTTGCCATGGTAATAATATCATTTGAGCGAAAGTCAAGACGGTGGTTCCTTCTATCCTCAATAACGCTTGTGTGTATCTTTCTCTATATGTCGAGAGGATTCTGGAAACGCATAATATGGCCTGTATATGTATTTGCCATAGGCCTTATTCTCATTATATTTGCAACGAGAAACGAATACAGAAAGAAGCATCCCATACCGGAAGACAAGCGTAAGAAGTTCTTCGACGGATGGCACAGATAGAACAAGGCCGGATGGTATGTTATTTTTGACCACTTGAAAAGTACATAAACTGATCTGCTTGCATGTCAACAGATTGCTCATCATACTGTCTTCAGAGAATAAAAGAAAGAGAGTTTCAGAGCAGCTGTTTGACCGACACCATGACTCTGAAACTCACAAATAAACCATGTTTATTTTATCAGAGTATGAGAGGTCTGGCCGTATATTTGCCAATAGTGATGATTATCTATGCCCTTGCTGCAAGAGCGGATGCGGTGCTATGCTTATAAATCCCAAAATTGAGTCTGATATTGTGTGGGTTTGCGACAAATGTGGGGCGTCACTTAATATTCAGCCTGGATTTGATGATGATTGTGGGGAATGGAGGTGTACTGAGTGTGGTCATTCAAATGTGATCGGTCCAAGTGAGCTTTGATGTATATGATAATTGTCCAAGCCTTGAGAATAAAAATATTTATTTCAAAAGCGTAAGACTTAAGTGAAAAGTCGCCAACTTTTCGTTAAAGCTGGCTTTCACGCATAGTTACAGACCTGCTGTTTTTTTATCGTTAAATTCCTGACTCCATTCCACGGATATCATATTGCCGTTATCGTCGAATTCCATTCCCCACATACCGGATTTGAGAGCTTCATGCATTACACGGATGGTGGCTTCCTTATGAGCTGCGATCTTTCGTTCATTGGAATCTTTTATTTTGGCCTTATTGGTATACATTTCACGGTCGGCTGCGAGCATCGCCGAGTGGATATCCCCATTCTTTACCATTTCGTATCCGAAGGCACAGTTATAAGGAGTTTGGGACAACTCCCGGCGCATATTTTCAATATCTTTCCTGACCTCCTTTTCGGATCTTCCAAGATAAAATATTGCATATTCGTCGCCGCCGATGCGATATACCTTCTCCCTCGTCCAGCGTTCGATAGCCCAGAACACCGCTTCTGCGAAAATAAGAAGGATAACGATACGGGTTACCGCTATCGTCCGTTTCTTAAGATGAACGTTGGATTCAAGCATTACCCACAGCCCCATAAGCCCGGCTACCATTATATAGTTGTTAAGTGTTAATGTAGCGATACTCATATA
>JAILNV010000257.1 GCA_024691125.1 Lachnospiraceae bacterium
CCCATATAATAGAACCCCTTGCACTCCGTCAGCTTAACGTCAATAAGCTTCCCTACAAGCGATGAATCTCCGGGGAAATGTACCATCAGGTTATTGCTCATTCTTCCTGTAACGAAAGCCGGATCCTGTTCATTTATATCCTCGACAAGAACAGTCTCCGTATTTCCAAGGAACCTGGCAGCCATTTCCTTACTTTCATCCTGTACGGCTGTAAGAACCCTGTCAAATTCCCGCTTGATCCATTCCTTCGACTGACGTCCCTCCATAGATGCAGCAGGCGTTCCTGTTCTCGGAGAATAAACGAAGGTGAAAGCTCCGTCATATTTAACCCTGTGTATCATGTCTATCGTGTCATCCACATCCTCCGTTGTCTCACCCGGAAAACCAACTATAATGTCGGTTGTAATGGCAATGTCCGGTATCTCTCTTCGTATCTTCAGTGCAAGCTCCAGATACTGTTCTCTCGTATACCGTCTGTTCATTGCCTTAAGGATCCTTGTGCTTCCGGACTGCAGCGGCAGATGTATATGTCTGCATATCTTCTTTGAATCCTTCATAACCTGTATAAGCTCATCCGACAGATCCTTGGGATGTGAGGTCATAAATCTGATCCTTTCTATTCCATCCACCTTCTCCACTTCTCTAAGAAGCTGTGGAAAACCGATGCTTCCTTCTATTCCGTTACCGTATGAGTTAACGTTCTGCCCAAGAAGCATAACCTCCTTAACTCCGTCGGCTGCCAGCTTCTCACATTCTCTTATTATCTCCTTGGCTTCCCTGCTTCGCTCGTTACCGCGTACATACGGAACTATGCAGTACGTGCAGTAATTGTTGCATCCAAACATAATATTCACGCCTGACTTAAACGGATATTTACGAACGCTCGGAATATCCTCAACAATATCACCCGGTTTATCCCAGACATCAATGACATGCTCTTCTCCCTCAAGATGCCTGCAGATAAGCTCCGCAAGCTTATAAATATTATGAGTTCCGAAGATTATGTTTACGAATTTATAATTCTTCCCAAGCTTTTCAACACATTCGGGCTCCTGAGCCATACAGCCGCATACAGCTACTATCCTGTCCCTGTTCTTTTGATTCTTTCCTCCGAGGGTTCCCAGATGACCATAGAATTTCTGATTGGCGTTATCGCGGATCGTACAGGTATTAAACAGTACGATATCCGACTCTGTTTCACTGTCTGATTCTTCCAGACCCATGTCGGTCAGTATACCGATCATCTTCTCCGAATCCCTTGCATTCATCTGACAGCCAAAGGTGGTAACATGAAAAGAAAGAGGGTGATGAAGCTCCTCTTCTTTCCTGCTCAGCAAAACACGGGCATTCTCTATAAAATAATATTGACGCTCGGGCTCTGTAACCGGCGCCATTTCAAATAACGATTCCGACATATAATCTCCTTTCATCCGGACGGGATCTGTTCTCTTTCCCGGGTCTTAATCCTATACTGCCTCAAACTGAAATATCCCCAAATGCTACTCACCTTCGGTTATGATAATATCCAGCCGAACATCATACTCATCAACCGGAAGCTTCTCACATCTCTGGCAGGAATAAGCGATTCCCACGGCAACCGGATATTCATGTCCGGCCAGGAATCTGTCATAGAAGCCCATCCCATATCCCAGGCGGTTTCCTTCATCATCATATCCGACAAGCGGAACAATAATAAGTGCGCGTGAAATATCATCATAATGTACCTTCATGCATTTATTTACATCGGGCTCAGGGATCCCCTTATATCCTTCAGTCAGATCATCCTGTGACAAAATATAATAAAAATCAAGCAACGGTACTCCGCTGCCGACATCACTTACAGGGCATCCAACCTTCTTACCGTCGGCCAAAGCCCTTTCTATAAGTCTGTATGTGTCCGCTTCCCCATTATACGAAGCATAGGTAAGTATAATATCTGTCTTTCCATATTCTTCCAAAGCTGTTATTCTTTCGAATATGGCCTCATCATATTCACGACGCAGCTTATCATCCATCGCACTGCGCAATTTTAAAATATGCTTTCTTATCTGTTTCTTGGATTCGGCAATGTCGTCCTTATTTATTTTATCTTCCTTACCGTTCATGTTGTCTCTGTTGATCATGTACTAACGTTTCCCGTATTTCCTGCCAAGGTTTGTAATACTGCCATCTGTTTCCTGTATGTTTATATTGTCCAGCTGGCTTCTTAAATTATTCCTTACAGAAGCCACATAATCCTGCCTTAACTGCTTCTGTTCGGCTTTTTCTTCATCTGTAAGACCAACGTCCTGTGATTTATGATAAAGCTCATTTATTCTTTTGATCTTCTCTTCAAGATTCATCTTAATATCCCCGTATACAATTAACTTTTTAAAGTCCTGTTCATTCCTCTTCTGATTTCTTTGCCGTCTTTACTTTATACAATTCCCTGTCGCTTGCCTTTACGCAGTCCTTAATTGTGTCTTTTTCACTAAGCTTTACGACTGCAAATCCGCCGCTTGCCGAAACCTCAAATTCACTATCATTCTCCCTGTTGAGCCTGAAAAGGGCTTTTTCAAAATCCTTAAGATAACGCTCCGCAGCCCCGTCTGATGCATCCTGTATGAAAACCGTGAATTCATCACCGCCTACTCTTGCCCCGTACATTCCCGGTTTAAGAGCTTCATGTATGGCACTTCCGATAAGGTTTATCGCATAGTCTCCGCCCGCATGTCCGTATGTATCATTTATCATCTTCAGATTATCCAGATCAAAACATATGAAGGCTATCTCGGTCCCTATAAGTGTGTTCCATATCGGTTCAATCTGTTCAAGAAACCCTCTTCTGTTAAGAAGTCCGGTCTGCATGTCTGTTATACTGCTCAGCCTTCTTTCTTCATACAGCATCATAAGTTCTCTGTTTCTGCGGATATTCTCAAGCGCGATAGACAGAAGTACATTGGTCTGCACAAAGCATCTTGAAGGAAATTCGCCCTCATCATAATGAAAAATACTGTATCCGAAATTGTGATCATTCTGGTGAAGCAGTTTTAAATAGAATACCTGAGCCTCATCATCTCTCTCAGCCATTAACGGAAGAAGGGATCTTCTGTTATAACATATCATCGGCATACCCATATCTTTATGATCTTTTATTGCATGCACGAGGCAGATCTTATCACTTTCTTCATCAGGCAGATTATCCGGAGTCCCGTACAGACATATATAATGATCCCTTACTATGGGATTCTCGGTTCTTTTGCTTATCATTACATTGTGGAGCTCTTTAAGATCAAGACTAGCGCTCAGATCAATGGACATGTTGTTCATTGCAGCATCCTGATCGTTTGCATTTTCCACAACAGCTATCGCTCTTTCCGAAAGACTCCTGAAATAATCTCCGGATCTTTTACCGCAGCCGCAGCTCTCACCACATACAAGTTCACCTTTAAGGCCGATCCTTACCGGTCTGTCACCGTTTTCTCCTTCCCGAATATAGCGATCCAGCAGCTCCATGGCATTCTTTACCATTCCACTGTAATCAGGCTGTATCGTAGTTAGCGACGGAACATCCACACACCAGTCAACTACATTATCAAATCCTGTTACTATCACATTCTCCGGAACCCTGTAGCCGTTTTCCCTAAGAACTCTGATAAGTCCCATTGCCATATAATCATTGGCACATGCAACTGCCTCGGGTTTATCATCCGGGTCTGAAAAGAATGCCTTATACGCTTTCTCTCCGCAGTTGGTCCACATATTTCCGGGGAAGATATGATTGTCCGGCACGGAAAGTCCATGCTCCTCCATTTCCTGCCTGAATGCACTTAGTCTTAAATCCATTTCGGGATTATCGGAATCTCCTGAATGGAAGAAAATATTTTTAAGACCATGATCTTCGATAAGATGCTTTATGACCTTCCGCATTGCTCCGTTATTATCTGTATAGATACAGTTGAACTCATCACTTTCCTCGCGCACGAGCACAAGCGGGCAGTCATTCTGTTTACGAAGCATCTCATACATCATATTTCGGAATTCGCCCTTCTCATATGTTGAAGGAACAGCAATTATCCCGTCCAGCTTGGCTGTGGGAGCAAGCTTTAATATATTCTTTTCCTGAATATCGTAATCACTTGTGGTAAGATAGTATCCCGCTGTTGTAAAAACAACCACATCATAATCAAGCCTTTTGCTTTCAATCTCCAAAGCCTTAAAAAAGGCATCATCAAACGGCTTAAACATTTTGCTTATGAAAACACCTATTGTTTTACGTTTTGTAAAGATCATATGTCCTGCCTCAAATGCAAAACCCGAAGGCTCACAATACGAAAGCCCTGCTACATCTCATCAATATATCCTGCTATATCGAATTTTTCATCCTTATGGGATTTGAACAGCGTTCCGTAGTAACGCCCTTCCATTATCTTGTGTATGACGCTTACATCCTTCCCGTTTGCTATAACCATGTCTGTTCCCGCATTCATCGCAACAGTAGCTGCATGAAGCTTGGCGCTCATGCCACCTGTACCTATGTTGCTTCCGGTACTTTCCTTGCCCATATCCATGACATCGGCCAGATTCTCTACAAGAGATATGAATTTGGCATCCTTATTTGCCCTTGGATCATCCGTATATAATCCGTCAATATCCGACAGAAGGATAAGCATGTCTGCTCCGACCAGATTGGCAACAACCGCCGAAAGGAAATCATTATCACCTATTGTGTCTTCAACCTCATGTATTGCCACCGTGTCATTCTCATTTACTACGGGAATAACACCCAGCTTCAGCAGCTCCGTAAATGTATTGTGAGCATTTCTTCTGTTTATTTCATCCACTATCGTATGCTTTGTCATAAGTATCTGCGCTGTAGTATGATTGTATTCCGCAAACAGCTTCTGATATATCATCATAAGCCTTGCCTGACCCACAGCTGCGCATGCCTGCTTAACCGGTATATCTTTATCCGTAGGCTTAATGTTCATTACCTTCTTTCCCACGGCTATTGCACCCGAACTTACAAGTATTACATCCTTCCCCTGATTTTTCAGCTCACACAGTTCTCTTACCAGTCGTTCCATCTTTGTAAGATTAAGCTCTCCTGTAGACATATGATGCAAAGAAGAGGATCCGATCTTAACGACTATCCTCTTTCTGTCCTTTATCTGTGCCCTGTATTCCCTTTCTTCCTGTGAAGGATCCATATTTCTCATAATTCTGTCTCTTCTTTCCTTTAGATTACAATTAATTTATGTGATTCTTTACGGTCGTAATTCATAAACCGGTGAATTCCGGCTTTATCTTCGGCTTTCTCTTCGGCTTAATACATTTCTTGACTGTATTTACCGATTATCTTCTCGGCAACCCTGATCCCATCCATCGCTGCGCTGGTTATTCCCCCCGCATATCCGGCACCTTCTCCACATGGATACAGGCCCTTTATATTCCCCTCAAGTTCTTCATCTCTGAGTATCCTTATGGGCGATGATGTACGGCTCTCAACGCCTGCAAGCAAAGCATCCGGCCGGTCAAAATCCTTAATAGTATAACCGAATTTATCTATCGATTCAACAAGCGCATCATTTATGCTCTCTGTAAAGAGACTGCTCAGATCCGAATATTCATATTCTCCCTTAAACAGGCCCCTTACTGAATTCTCCTGTTCCGAAGGTTCTGACCCTGACTGCGATCGCTCTTCTTCCGGCAAACAGAAGGTCTCGGTTACTTCGGTGATTTCAGCAGATCCTGCAGTTATATTTCCCTTTTTCACGACGTTCTTTCGGAAATCCCCATACGACTGAACCGGAATCTTTCCATTTCCGAGCTTAAAGGCTTTCTCTTCAAGCCTTCTTTGATACTCCATTCCCGCAAGAGGATCATCCGATCCGAAATCATTCCTGTCCACACTTACGATGATTGCGCTGTTTGCATTAAGCGAGCTTCTTCCCGAATAGCTCATTCCGTTGACCGCGATCCTGCCATCTTCGCTTGAAGCATTTACTACATATCCTCCCGGACACATGCAGAAGGAATATACGCTTCTTCCGTTTGATGCATGATTGGTCAGCTTGTAATCTGCCGCGGGAAGCTGTCCGGCGTGCTCATTTCCATACTGTGCCCTGTCTATCATTTCCTGCGGATGCTGAATCCTTAAGCCCACCGCGAAGCTCTTCTGTACCATCTCAATACCTGCATCGTTAAGCATCTTGAAGGTGTCTCTTGCCGAGTGGCCTATTGCCAATATGACACAGTTGGTACTTATCCTTATATTGGAAGAACTATCGGGCGATAATTCATATATCACATCCTTATGCTCATCTTTATATTTCTTAATATCTTCATTTATATCTATATCAATATTCCGGCAGCAGGCATATACTTCGGAAATACTTCCTCCATCTGTTCCGAATCCGGTCATTTTAGTATTGAACAGAAAGCATCCGCCGTGTTCTTTTATATATTGCCTCATGTTTCTGACGACTTTAATAAGTATATCTGTTCCAATATGCGGCTTTGCTTTATATGCTATACTCCTGTCTGCACCGAACCCGACAAATGTATCGAGCACATACTGATTCCTGCCCAGCTTGTCATTTACACCGGTGTTCAGCTTCCCGTCAGAGAAAGTACCGGCACCGCCTTCTCCGAACTGAACGTTAGAATCCGGCTTTAGGCTTCCACCGTTCCAGAAATCCTCAACACTCTTTATGCGCGAATCTACACATTCGCCGCGTTCCAGGATCACCGGAGCATAACCTCTCTGACATAAGACATAGGCACAAAAAAGCCCCGCCGGTCCCGAACCGACAATAACGGGACGTCCCTTAATTCCAATATTTCCTTTACATAACGGGATTTCATATTTTAAAGGTTTATATTCTGAAATATTTCTGTCCCTGCATTTAGCAAGTATCTTATTTTCAATGTCAGCCGGTAATCTGACCGCTACCGAATATACATAAAAAATCTCCGGCTTTCTTCTTGCATCTGTAGACTGCCGGAGTATTATGTATTGAAGACCGGTAATACCCGGCTTCTTACTGCTCTTTCCGATCTTTAATATACTTTCAATCTTCTTTATCAAATCAGCTTCACTGTGGTTTATCCGCAGCTTTACGTTATCAATCCTTATCATTTAATTTATCCTTGATCATCTCATATAAAATGACTATGCCGGAAGGCAAAATCATAAGACATCCACCGCAACGATATTATCTATGCTCCTCAAGCTATGTCTACAGTAGTCTGAACGTCTTGGCGATCCTTGCAATTATATGACCGCCGGGGAAGCTTCTTATCTCATGTTCGTTAACTCCCTTGAGCTTAAGCAGTGCAACAAAATAAACACCTACACCGGCAAGAATTGCTATCAGGGTAGCCACAGCGTCACTCATCGAACCGGTCAGCACCTTATGAAGAACCCCTATTACGATTCCCATTATACCGGAAGCGATCAATGGAATCACAAAGGTCTTGCTTATTTCCTGTTTGTATTTAAGATAACTCCCGATACTTATCCAGTTGAGGATACATATGATAAGAGCGAATGCGATAACAGATATTACCACTCCATAAAGCTTAAGGTCAAGAACCCCGATACACAGATAGAGGATACCTATATGTATCGCAAGAGCAATGGCTGCATTCCTGACCGGAATATTCATACGGTTGATACCCTGCAGTACTCCATTTGACAGCGTGGACATGGAATAAAGAGCGACCGTTATTGAACCGATCCTCAACATTATCGCAGGTATCTCGATCTCACCTGTAAACAGAAGCGACAGGATCGGACCGCCCAGCACGCTCAATCCCATGGCACATGGTATTGCTATTATCATGACAAACCTCATACCCAGGCGTACCTTATGACGCGCCAGCTTGAACTTACCCTGCTCGACACACGCAGTCAGGCTGGGCATTATCGAAGAACACAATGCATTCGCAAGAGCGACCGGAACATTTATGATAACCTTGTACTTTGTACTGAAGATACCCCAGTAGGATGCTATGTCATGCTCCGTCATTCCTCTCCTGGTCATGACCGATCCGAATATACCCTGATCCAGTACATCCGATATATTATATATTGTACTGCTTAAAACAACAGGCAGTATCGTTATGATAAGTATCCTGAATATTTTGGAATACCCGTCATTTCGGGAAGTAGCATCCTCTCTGATGTTGATCTTCATCTCTCTGTTATGTACAGCAAAGATAACAGCGAGCATCAAAAGACCGGCCAGAGCACCGCTTCCTGTACCGAGCGTTCCTCCCGCCGCCCCGTAGGCCGATGCGTAAGCGCTGTCGTGAAGCAGCTTACTTACCTTGGTTCCGTATTCGAAAAGAAAGGTGGCAGCCGCAACCGAAACAACGGCATTTACTATCTGTTCAAACAGCTGTGAAAAGGCTGTCGGCATCATCGTCCCAAGCCCCTGGAAATACCCCCGGATAACACCCATAACCGCAACAATAAGAAGTGTGGGCGCCAGGATCCTTAACGCTATTGCACTCTTTGGAAGGTTCATTATATTTGTTGCCATTATATCGGCGCCGAATACTACGATAAGACAAGTGGCTCCGCCCGTAATACAGGCAAACAGCATGGCGCCCCTGAATATCTTTCTGGCGTTTTTGTACTGCCCCTTGGCAACACGAGCCGCCACAAGCTTAGAGACAGCTGTCGGCAGACTGTATGACGAAATGATGAGCATGATCGAATAGATCTGAAATGCAGCTGAATAGTAACCCATTCCGCTGTCGCCTATCTTCTTCTGAAGCGGAATGCGGTATACCAGACCGATTATTCTTGAAATGATACCCGTTATCGCTAAAATGCCGCCCTGAACTATAAAGTTGGATCTTCTGTCCGATTTATTATTCATAAATCCCCGATTGTTGTTTACATGCTTTTTATTTCAATGACCTTTACGTGGATCACCATTCAGAACAGTCACATTATCTGCTTATTCCGAGAGCATCCATTATCACTCGCTGTCTCTCTTCCATAAGCTCTCTGTCAGCTTCCTCAATATGGTCATATCCAATTAAGTGTAACATACTGTGAACGATTAGAAAAGCATATTCTCTTCTTTCACTGTGCCCATATTCCCCGGCCTGACTGCGTATTCTGTCGTATGAAAGAACAATATCCCCAAGCATAAGTTCACCTGTTTCTACATTGAAATATTCAGGTGATTCCTCTATATTGGAAAAATCAGCCGGTTCGTCATATTCTCCCATCGGAAATGACAGCACATCCGTAGGACTGTCTATATTTCTCTCCTGCTTATTAATTTCCCTTATTTCGTCATTACCGGTGATAAGAAGGCTGACTTCAGCTTCGTACGGACATTTTTCAATGTCTAGTACCGTATCCACAACCTTTCTGTAAAGCTCCTCCGGATCAAAATCAAATTCCGCTCCGATTTCGTTATCGTAACCGTATGTCATAAATAGACCTCTTCTTAAGCTTTGTATACTTCTTTATCTGCTGTTCTTCTTTCTGCTGTGAACAACTCTTCGTTCTTTTCTTGCGCTTTCCTTTTTTTCATATTTTTCATATGCGTTTACGATCTTCTGAACCAACGGATGTCTCACTACATCCTTGGACGTAAGATAACAAAAGCCTATATCCTCAACGCCTTTAAGAACGCGAATGGCTACATCAAGCCCTGATACTGCGTCTCCGGGCAGATCCTTCTGAGTCTGGTCACCTGTTATAACCACCTTCGAACCGTAACCGATCCTTGTTAAAAACATCTTCATCTGCGCCGGTGTGGTATTCTGTGCCTCATCCAGTATTATATAAGCGTTATCAAGAGTCCGTCCGCGCATATACGCAAGAGGAGCTACTTCTATAAGCCCCTTCTCCATATTCTTAAGGAAGCTGTCAGCACCCATAATCTGGTACAAAGCATCATACAGAGGCCTTAAATACGGATCCACCTTGCTCTGAAGATCTCCGGGAAGGAAACCAAGCTTTTCTCCCGCCTCTATCGCAGGTCTTGTAAGTATTATCCTCGATACCTCTTCATTCTTAAATGCCGTAATTGCCATGGCCATGGCCAGATAGGTTTTTCCTGTTCCTGCCGGACCCAGTCCGAACACTATCATCTTATCCCGTATGGAATCAATATACTCCTTCTGACCGAGAGTCTTTGGCTTGACCGGTTTCCCGTTTATCGTATGGCAGATAAGCTCATCATCCATAGCAGTAACCGCACCGTTCATATTCTCATAAGCCAGTGCAATGCAGTAATTAACATTCTGTTCATTTATCTCACTGCCTTTTCTTGACAACCCGGCAAGCTCCTCAAGTACTGAGATGGCATTCTCAACCGCCTGCCTCTCGCCCATAACCTTTATTCTTCCGTCTCGTTCAACTATCGTAACGTGAAATGATCTCTCAATTTTCTTAACATGACAGTCAAGCTCGCCGAAAACGTTGGTCGCATGCTCAGCTTCCATTGATATTGACTGTTCATATAATCCGTCCTGCAATAATCTCTCCTCCGTATTACTTCTTTTATATATTATATAATTATATCTTTTCTGATTTACTTTTTTATATCTTTATTTATGATATGGTTCGTTATTGTTTATCCTGAAGCTCCTGTATATCTGTTCAAGCAGGATCACTCTCATAAGCTGATGAGGGAAGGTCATCTTCGAAAAGCTCAGATGCATATCCGCTCTTCTTATAACATCCTGCGAGAGTCCAAGTGAACCGCCTATCACAAACTGTATTCTTCCAAAGCCCCTTACACCTATTTCTTCAAGCCTTTGGGCAAGCTTTTCCGATGTGAGCTGCTCCCCTTCGATTTCAAGAGCAATAACATAAGCATCCGGCTTAATATACTTTAGAAGTCTTTCGCCCTCAATATCCCTCACCTTTATATCAAGTGCTTCTGACTGTCCTTCAACCGTCTTTTCATCAGCAGCCTCTATTATATTTAGCCTGCAATATCTTGACAGACGCTTACTGTATTCATCTGTTGCAGCCTTAAGGTACTGCTCCTTCAGCTTACCTACACACAGAATATCTATATTCATCTCTTTACTTATTTCTTATCTTTCCGGACACTGCCATTCTCTGATTATAATATTATAATAACCTTTTTGTTTATGCCGTTCTTTCCTGTTTAATCCTTTATATACCGATAGAGGCACCTTGACAGTGCCTCTACCATTTTACACATATTACCGGATATTATAACTATCTTTACATCAGATACTCTTAAGATACTCATCTATTCCCTTAGCGGCTGCCTTGCCGGCTCCCATAGCAAGAATAACCGTAGCGGCACCCGTAACTGCATCTCCGCCTGCATATACGCCTTCCTTGCTTGTCTTACCGAACTCTTCCTCGGCAACGATACATTTCCTTCTGTTCACCTCAAGACCCTTGGTTGTGGAAGAAATAAGAGGATTAGGCGATGTACCGAGCGACATGATGACCGTATCCAATTCCATCTCGAATTCCGAGCCTTCAATAACCACCGGAGATCTTCTTCCCGATTCATCCGGCTCTCCAAGTTCCATCTTAACACAGGTCATACCCTTAACCCATCCGTTCTCATCCACAAGGATTTCCGTAGGATTGGTAAGCAGGTTGAACTTGATACCTTCTTCCTTGGCATGATGTACTTCCTCTACTCTGGCAGGAAGCTCTTCCTCCGAACGTCTGTAAACTATGGTAACGTCAGCTCCAAGCCTTAATGCTGTTCTTGCCGCATCCATTGCAACATTACCGCCGCCGACAACCGCAACCTTCTTGCCTGGTCTTATGGGCGTATCATAGTTATCATCAAAGGCCTTCATAAGATTGCTTCTTGTAAGGTATTCATTAGCCGAGAATACTCCGTTGGCTGACTCACCCGGAATTCCCATAAACCTCGGAAGACCTGCTCCGGATCCGATAAATACCGCATCGAAGCCTTCCTCTTCCATCAGCTCATCTATGGTAGTTGATTTACCGATTATTACATTGGTCTCTATCTTAACACCGAGTGCCTTAACATTCTCTATCTCTGCGGCAACAACCTTCTGCTTGGGAAGACGGAATTCAGGGATACCGTAAACAAGCACTCCGCCCGGCTCATGCAGGGCTTCAAATATGGTTACATCATATCCCATCTTGGCAAGCTCTCCTGCACAGGTAAGGCCTGCCGGACCCGATCCGATAACAGCGACCTTCTTATCCTTCTTCTCTGACGGTGCCTCGGGCTTGATACCGTTCTCCCTTGCCCAGTCAGCTACGAATCTTTCGAGCTTTCCTATCGAAACAGGATCACCCTTGATACCTCTGATACACTGTCCTTCACACTGGCTTTCCTGCGGGCAGACACGTCCGCACACAGCCGGAAGCGATGATGCATCGCTTATCACGCGGCTTGCCTGTGCAAAATTGCCTTCCTTTACCTCCTGAATAAAAGCAGGAATATTTATGGCTACAGGACAACCCTGAATACATCTTGCATTCTTACAGTTAAGACACCTTGTTGCCTCTCCCTGTGCTTCCTCAGCCGAATATCCGAGACATACCTCTTCGAAATTGGTGGCTCTTTCCTTCGGATCCTGCTCCTTAATAGGCACTCTCTTTAAAACATCTATTTCCATTGTATGTTTCTCCTTTCATCACACACGTCCTGAATCATCGTCTCAATTCACGATCTCAGCAGTTCCCGCAACCACCGTTATGTGTGTCACCTTCCTGCTCCTTAAGATAAGCGCGGCCTTCCTCCGTCTTATATAACTGCTGGCGCTTCATAGCCTGATCGAAGTCAACCTTATGGCCATCGAACTCAGGACCGTCAACACAGGCGAACTTCACCTGACCGTCAACAGTTACACGACATGCTCCGCACATTCCGGTTCCGTCAACCATTATCGGATTAAGACTTACCACAGTGGGAAGATTCAGCTCCCTGGTCAGAAGACATACGAACTTCATCATGATCATTGGACCTATTGCTATGCATACATCATATTTTATTCCCTGATTCTGTACGAGATCCTTTATAACCTCTGTGACCATTCCCTTACGCTTATATGAACCGTCATCTGTAGTAACATAGAGATTACCGGCAACAGCCTCCATCTCCTTCTCAAGTATAAGCAGGTTCTGAGTCTTGGCTCCTACTATGACATCAGCTGCCACTCCCTGCTCGTTAAGCCATTTAACCTGCGGATATACAGGTGCTGTTCCGACACCGCCCGCAACAAACAGGATCTTTTTCTTCTTGAGCTCCTCAAGCGGTTCCTTGCACAGCTCCGAGGGCTGTCCGAGAGGACCCACGAAATCTCTGAAGGAATCGCCTGCCTTCAGCCTTGCCATACGCTTGGTAGATGCTCCGACTATCTGGAATACGATAGTAACGGTACCGGCTTCCCTGTCGTAATCACAGATTGTAAGAGGGATACGTTCACCCTTCTCATCCATCTTAACGATCACGAATTGTCCCGGAAGACATGATTTTGCCACTCTTTTGGCTTCAACATCCATAAGATAAATGTTTTCTGCCAGCATTTCAGCCTTTAAGATTTTATACATCAGACAATTCCTCCTAATATTTTAGTCCATTAATACATAATATATATTTTAAAACATAAAATTGCAACTGCTTTTACAGAACTATACCAAAATCATAATCACCTTTTTTCTCATTCCTTGTTATAGTGAATATCTCTCCTGTCTCCGAGTCCACTGCATAGAGTGTATTCTGCCTTATCTTTTTCCCGTCTGTCGGAGCATATTCTTCAATAATATAATAGCTTCTGCCATTTGCATAATAACCGTATTTTGCCAGGAACTCATTATCCATTACCATATGTCCGAGTGCCAGGAGTCTCAGCTGTACGGCTGCCTGGGCTGTATCTTTGTCAACATTCCCCCTGATTGTCAGATTATATTTTACCGTAACTATTTCGCTGCTGACTCCGGAATCATTTATGATGGCAAATCTGTATTCGCTTTTACCAAGAGGCATAGGCAGCGGGGGCACATACTCTCTGGCATTGCTTAAGGTAGGATCCGTTCCGTCATTTGTATAATAAATGGTGCCTGCTTTCGGTTCGGCTGCTTTAATCAGACTGGGTTCCTTATAATCTCCACCCTGGGTTATTATACGCGGAACCTCCTGCGGGATGATCGTAATAGTATATGTTTTGCTTACTATATCACTCGCTACACCCTTGTCATTTATGTGCACGGCCGATATTGTAGTCTCTCCTTCATCTATCCTGATCGGTGTTGTATATACCTCTGAATTCTCATTCGGTTTCTTACCGTTCAGTGTATAGTAAATCTTACCGGTCCCGTTGCACATAAGTCTTACAGCCTGTGGTTCGAAATAACTCCCTGAATCAATGCTGAATTCAGGTTCGTCACAGACATACTCTGAAAAGAGCTTTGATACTGCCGTGCTGTGACTTTCCTGCGACAGCTTTATAATGGAATCTATGTCACCCTGCATTTCATAATTATGCAGAAGCCGCTCATATATTCCCGTATCCTGAGGGAAATCCTTGAGCAGCTCGTTTAAAACAGCAATGGATTCATCATATTTCTTTAATGCAAAATAGGAATCCGCCAGAAGAAGCTTAGCCTTCTCATCATCCGGCTTAATGGAGATCACATGACGTGCGGTCTTTACTACGGCTTCATAATCCTGCCTCAGGAATTCCTCCTCAGCCTCTGCATACTGTTCGTCATATGAATAATAAGACTTGATCGTATTTACTATCTTAAACGTCCCAAATACTATAAAAAGTATGAAGCACAAAGCAACAGCCACGAATAATACGGGACCCAGACTTCTTATTTCAAACCAGGCGTTAACCCGGTTAAGCAACCTTCTTAACGTACTCTCATCATTCTTTGGAGCGGAATTATCCCCTACATCTTCCGATCCGTCAGATACACCATACCCACCATCATACATGGGATCTGCTACTCCATGTATATCATAAGGCATGGTGTTGCCCATGATATCTGGTACGCTTGGGTTATCCGTCTCTAACCGGGATTCTTCACCTTCCCCTACCGAATCGGCTATTATACCGGCCACCTCGGATATAGTCTCCTCGATACCGGCTTCGAGCTCCACCTCATAGTCAGGTACCATCATTATCTCTTCACCGCATTTCTGGCAATAGAGATATCCTTCTTTAATTTCGGTTCCGCATTTAGGACATATCATATAATGGTGCTCTGCCTCAATACTCTTTCATCGCACTGACGCAATTATACATAAGCATTGCTATTGTCATGGGACCTACACCGCCAGGAACCGGTGTGATCGCACTGCATTTATCTGCTACCTTGTCATAATCAACATCGCCGCACAGCTTTCCATCTTCCATTCTGTGTATTCCAACATCAATTACAACAGCACCATCCTTAACATATTCCTCTGTTATCATCTTCGGCTTACCTACGGCAACCACAAGAATATCCGCTCTTTTACATACCTCTTTTAAATTCTTCGTTCTTGAGTGGCATACCGTAACCGTTCCGTTCGCCCTGAGCAGCAGGAGTGACATCGGCTTACCGACTATATTGCTTCTGCCGACAACTACACACTCTTTGCCTTCAACAGCTATATCAGAATACTCAAGAAGCTTCATAACACCTGCAGGGGTACAGCTGACGAAGCCTTTTTCTCCGATACAGAGTGCCCCTACCGACATCGGATGGAAGCCGTCCACATCCTTTGCGGGCGATATCCTTCTTATTATCGTATCTTCATTTATGTGCTTCGGCACGGGAAGCTGGCATAATATTCCGGTTATCTTCGGATCGTCATTAAGCTTATCGATAAGCGAAAGCAGCTCATCCTGTGTGGTTTCTTCGGGCAGTTCATAGCTTTCCGAGCCGATACCTATATAAGCACATGCCTTCTTTTTGTTATTTACATATACCGATGAAGCCGGATCGTTGCCTACCTGTATTACAGCAAGAGTCGCTTCCTTACCCTGCTCCTTCAGTCTTGCCACTTCATCCTTAAGCTCATCCTTAATCCTTGCGGATATTGCCTTACCATCAATAATCTTAGCCATCACTGGGTTCCTTTCATATTCTTATTATTCAGAACAGACCTGTTATCTTACCATCATCATCCACGTCGATACTATATGCCGCCGGATTTTTAGAAAGTCCGGGCATAGTCATAATATTACCTGTCACTACTACAATAAAGCCTGCTCCGGCTGATACATACGCCTCTCTTACACTTATCCTGAATCCCCCGGGGCGTCCGAGAAGAGTCTGATCATCCGACAATGAATACTGTGTCTTCGCTATACATACCGGCAGTCTGCCGTAGCCGAGCTTCTTTAACTCATCCAGCTGTTTTTTTGCTTTTGAGGAATAATCCACTCCGTCTGCTCCGTATATCTTACCTGCGATAGTCTCTATCTTGTCTTCGGGAGACATATCCAGATCGTACAGAGGTTTGAACTCGCTTGTTTTATGCCAGATCGTATTAAGGACCTGGCCAGCCAGCTCTTCACCGCCTTCGCCGCCCTTTTCCCATACTCTTGAAAGAGCAAATGCGCAGTCTCTCTCTTCACAGAAGCTCTTAACGAATCCTGTCTCAGCCTCAGTATCCGAATCGAAAGCATTAAGCGTAACTACTACAGGAACTCCGTACATTTTAAGATTCTCAATATGCTTTTCAAGATTAACGATTCCTCTTTTAAGAGCCGCCATATTCTCCTTCGAAAGCTCTTCCTTCTTAACTCCGCCATTATACTTAAGGGCTCTTACCGTTGCCACAAGCACAACAGCATCGGGACTCAATCCCGCATAACGGCATTTAATGTCAAAGAATTTCTCAGCTCCCAGATCTGCACCAAAGCCTGCCTCTGTTATAACATAATCAGCCATCTTAAGTGCTGTTTTCGTAGCTATCACACTGTTGCAGCCATGAGCAATGTTGGCGAACGGACCGCCGTGCACAAGCGCAGGGGTATGTTCCAGAGTCTGAATAAGATTAGGCTTTATGGCATCCTTAAGGAGTGCAGCCATTGACCCTACAGCCTTAATATCCTTAGCGGTAACCGGCTTCCCATCAAGATCATATGCCACTACGATCCTTGCCAGACGTTCCTTAAGATCCTTAAGGTCTGATGCAAGACAGAGGATTGCCATGATCTCTGATGCCACTGTAATCACGAAATGATCTTCACGTACGAATCCATCCGTCTTATCTCCGAGGCCAACCACCACATTACGCAGCGCCCTGTCATTAAGGTCGAGACAGCGTTTCCATACTATGGATCTCGTATCTATCCTAAGCTCATTTCCCTGATGGATATGATTGTCTATCATTGCTGCGAGCAGATTATTCGCTGAAGTAACAGCATGAAAATCACCGGTAAAATGAAGATTCAGCTCCTCCATCGGAACCACCTGTGAATAACCGCCTCCCGCAGCTCCGCCTTTTATGCCAAAGCACGGACCCAGTGAAGGTTCACGAAGGGCAAGGACGGCTTTTTTGTCAAGTCTTGCGAAAGCCTGAGCAAGTCCAATACTTGTCGTCGTTTTTCCTTCGCCCGCAGGTGTCGGATTGATAGCTGTAACAAGGATCAGCTTACCATCCTTGTTATCCTGAATACTCTTTATGTAATCATCCGAAAGCTTGGCCTTATACTTTCCGTACAGTTCAAGGTCATCCTCACCTATCTGAAGCCTGGACGCTACCTCTTTGATCGGAAGAAGCTCCGCTTCCTGTGCGATTTCAATGTCTGTTTTCATCTTTTCTCCTTTTTAGACTGAATAAATATGCCTCTTTCACGCAAGCGTGAGAGTCATATTTTAACATATCTGCATATTTATAGCAGCATACTCAAAATGCTTCGCATTTTTCGTTGTCTTCGATTTCTCCAATACATATATTTATAAAATATGCCTCTTTCACGCAAGCGTGAGAGTCATATTTAAAATATATGTGCTGCTATAAATATTCTTCGGCATATTCTTCCAGTTGTTCCTGGGTCATAAGGACCTTTCTTGGCTTGGTTCCTTCCTCTTCACCTACAACACCGGCATCCGCAAGCTGATCCATTATCCTTGCAGCCCTGTTAAATCCTATCTTGAACAGCCTCTGTAGCATTCCTATCGAT
>JAILNV010000263.1 GCA_024691125.1 Lachnospiraceae bacterium
AAAGGAAATGGGCCTGCCCATCGAAGATGTGTTCATCAGGTATATGGATCTTGCTTCCGAGCAGGGTGTTGAAGCGGAAAATAAGTATAGGGAAGATATGGGACCGGATTTTGATTTCAAGCTTTAAGGGAATCAGGAACAATACACGACAAACTTAAAAGACACGGGGACGGTTCCTGTTCCCGTGTCTTTTTCTTGTTCACTGTGTCCTGTTCACTTCATCACTACCTTATTTTACTACTCTTACGCGTATAACTCCGTCAACAGCCTCGAGCTTCTTAATGATCTCATCGGTTGCCGGAACATCCAGATCCATCATGGTATAAGCATACTCACCCTTGGACTTATTGGTCATGTCTGAAATATTAAGACCTTCCTCACCGAAGATACCCGTAAATCTCGAGATCATATTTGCAACGTTCTTATGCATAACCGCAATACGTCCCGCATTCGTGCATACGCCCATGTCACAGTTAGGGAAATTAACCGAATTAACGATATTACCGTTCTCAAGATAATTCATAAGCTCTTTAACAGCCATCTTCGCACAGTTGTCTTCCGATTCCTCGGTTGATGCTCCAAGGTGCGGGATCACGATACATCCCTCCTGACCTGCCGTTGTCGGATTCGGGAAATCCGAAACATACTTACGAACCTTACCGGCCTTAATGGCATCAAGCACTGCAGCTTCCTCAACCAGAAGATCCCTTGCGAAGTTAAGTATGATAACGCCATCCTTCATTTTGTCAATGGCTTCCTTATCGATCGTGTTTCTTGTGCTGTCCATAAGAGGTACATGGATAGTTATGATATCACACTGCTCATATATTTCATTAATGTCATGAACATGCTTGATATCGCGTGAAAGATTCCATGCAGCGTCTACCGAAATATACGGATCATATCCATATACCTCCATTCCGAGATGCTTTGCCACGTTGGCAACTCTTACACCGATGGCTCCGAGTCCGATGATACCAAGCTTCTTATCCTGGATCTCAGTTCCTGCGAATTTCTTCTTCTCTTTTTCTGCCATCTTGGCGATATCAGCCTCTGAAGCAGCGCCTTTAACCCAGTTGATTCCGCCAACCACATCACGTGAAGCCAGCAGCATTCCGGCGATTACCAGTTCTTTAACGCCGTTTGCATTGGCGCCGGGAGTATTGAATACCACAATACCCTTCTTTGCGCATTCATCAAGCGGTATATTGTTAACGCCTGCACCTGCCCTTGCAACACACAGAAGCTCCTCAGGCAGCTCCATCTCATGCATTGATGCACTTCTTACCAGTACACCCCGCGCCTCTTTTATATCTTCCGTCTTCTCATAATCGGCAGTGAACTTCTCAAGTCCGACAGCTGCTATGGGATTTAAACATGTATACTTGAACATCTTGATCAATCTCCTTATTATTGCATCTGAAATCCGTCTTTATCTTTAACCGTTCAGAACAGCACAAATATTTTAAAAATATTACGGTCACACTTATGCGTTGTTCTTCTCAAATTCCTTCATGAACTTAACAAGTGCCTCAACGCCTTCTATCGGCATTGCATTGTAAATGGAAGCTCTCATTCCGCCCACGGTCCTGTGTCCCTTAAGGTTCTCGAAGCCTGCTTCCTTGGCTTCCTTTACGAATTTGGCATCAAGCTCCTCATTCCCGGTAACAAAAGGAACGTTCATAAGAGAACGGCTTTCCTTTTCAACAGTTCCCTTGAACAGCTTGCTCTCATCAAGATAATCATAAAGGATCTTAGCCTTCTTCTCATTAAGCTCCTTCATTGCCTGAAGGCCGCCCATTTTCTTAAGCCACTTAAATACCTTGCCGCAGATATATATCGTATAGCACGGAGGAGTATTGTACAGTGAATCGGCATCAGCCTGAGTCTTCCACTTAAGCATGGTAGGAGTTCCGGGAAGGACATCATCTGTAATAAGATCCTCGCGGATAATTGCTATAACGCAGCCTGCGGGGCCGACATTCTTCTGAACGCCGCCGTATATAACCGCATACTTTGATACATCAACAGGCTCGGATAAGAAGCATGAAGAAACGTCTGCCACCAAATCCTTACCCTTGGTATTCGGAAGAGTCTTGAACTTGGTTCCGTATATTGTGTTATTCTCGCAGATATATACGTAATCCATATCATCTGTGATCGGAAGATCCGAACAGTCAGGAATATATGAGAAAGTCTTATCTGCCGAAGAAGCAAGCTCTACTGCCTCACCGTAGATCTTTGCCTCCTGATAAGCCTTCTTCGCCCACTGACCGGTTACAATATAGCCTGCCTTCTTATTCTTCATCATGTTCATCGGAACCTCAGCGAAGAACTGGCTCGCACCACCCTGAAGGAACAGCACCTTATAATTATCGGGAATGTTCATCAGCTCACGAAGATCAGCTTCTGCCTCTTTGATGATGTTATCATACACCTTGGAGCGGTGACTCATCTCCATAACAGACATACCGCTTCCCTTGTAATCAAGCATCTCATCTGCAGCTTCTTTTAATACTTCCTCAGGTAAAACTGCGGGACCTGCCGAAAAGTTGTACACTCTTTTCATTCTTCTCCTCCTACTTAAATATATCTTTATAAATTTGCAGCCTGATTTTTCAGAACAGCATATAAAATCTACACAGTATTTTGAACCTGTTCCAAACAGTCACCTTACTTCTCAATAGTACATGATACAGGGTGTTCCCACCTCAACGACCTCATATAATTTTCCCGCAAAATCCTTCGGGACATTTATGCAGCCATGAGAACCTGCCGTCTTATAAATATTCCCTCCGAACTTATTCCTCCACGTGGCATCATGGATACCGATATGTCCTGTGACTGCCATCCAGTAATTCACAAAGGTTGCATAATCCCTTCCGCGAAGCGTCCTGTTCCTCTGCTTGAAATATACGTAACACAGCTTGGACGGTGTTCCGTTACCCCTTGCAAGATTACCGGTAACGACATCGGAGCTCATGCTGAGCTGCCCGTCCACATAATAATACAGCTTCTGTTCTCCCATATCTACTTCTATATAGGTTTTGCCGACCCGGTCGTTTCCACGTCCGTTTCCTTCCGATTCATACAAGGGACGTCTGTTAAGGACTCCTCCTCTTAACAGCTGCTCTTTTATCTTTTCCTTCTCTGCCTCTTTGTCGACTACATATCCCGGCATCGAATTCTTAAGCGTCACAGTGCCTCCGGAATGCTTCACCCAGTCTATATATCCATCAGTCGTATTAAAGACATCAGACAGAAAATCAGTATACCCCTCAAGCCTTGATTCGTCAAATATAAGATTGCCCTTCTCGTCAACAGCCGGGAGCCCGTCCTCACCTTTTTCAAGCCATGAAACAGCAAGACTTCCGTTTAAAGTGTACTTCAGCTTATCATCAAGAAAAGTTATCTTTGCGGACTTAAGCGTTTCTATCTTATCATACAGAGAAATCACATCTTTGTATTCAGCCGGAATCTTATGCGGTATATAGCAG
>JAILNV010000010.1 GCA_024691125.1 Lachnospiraceae bacterium
AATCCGCAGGAGATATTCAACAACGATCCCGATATCCGCAAGGTGCTCATGCAGCTTATAAACGGATATTACTGCCCGGACGATCCGGAGAGATTCAGAGATCTGTATAACTCACTGCTTAACACCCAGGTTTCATCGAGAGCCGATACCTACTTCATCCTTAAGGATTTCAAGTCCTATGCAGAAGCTCAGAAGAGGGTTGAGGAAGCATACAGGGATGAGAAGAGATGGGCAAGGATGGCAATACTTAATACCGCATGCTCCGGTAAGTTCACATCAGACCGTACCATCCAGCAGTATGTAGATGAGATATGGCATCTAGACAAGGTGACCTTAAGGAAGTAAACTCAGGAAGCATGGATTCCGGGGTTATAAAACAAAAACAAGGATAAACTAATAAGAAGATAAAGAAGCGGACGCCGTAGATTAAGTAACGGTGCCCGTTTTCTTTTATTATTATCACCTTTATGGTATTATAGAATAGCATATTTCATCAGAAATCATGATTTAATAAACGCTTACGGAGATCTTTATGAATGATGATATAAACATAAATCCAACGGAATATGATCCTCTGACTCTTACCGACAGAGATACGGGAACTACATATTATGGCGGGGATCAGGGATGGTATAAGTCAAATACCATGGCTTTTGCAGGCTGTGGATCAGTTGCCTGTGCAAATATGCTGAGAATTCTTGCGCACAGATATCCATCGGCGTTTGCGGATGAGAAGGTTTCCAAAGATCTTAGGACATTAACGGACGAATCGTATTATAAGGATGATTTTACCGGATTTATGGGAAGGATATATAAGTCAATGCTTGTATTTGAGATCCCTTTAATAAGGCGGATATATGATGCGGTAAAGCGTGGAAACAAGGTGTTTAAGGTAGTTCCTCCAAGCTTCGGAATGAGTCTTAACGGATTTATACGTGGTACGCTTAAATACTGCAGGAAGCAGGGACTTTTACTGCATGCGCATGCCATTCCCACAGCCTTCTGTTCATATGATAAGGGGCTTGTTTTTATAAAAGAAGGTCTTGATAAGGCCGGTTCGGTAGTGATGCTTACATCGATGAACAGGCATCCGCTCAGGCTGTATTCGGGCAGGAGCGGAGAGCTTAATCAGGGCTATGACAGTAAAAAAGGCGTAAAGTCGCATTTTATGACGATAACCGGAATTGTGAACGGTGAGAATGGGAATAAGGGAGCTGAACCGCTTATAAAGCTTACGACCTGGGGACGTGTGGCAACGGTGCCTTATGATAAGCTGAACCGTTCCTGGCACAGGCCGTGGGCATATACAAGCTGCCTGTATTACTTCACTCCGGCTGAATCAGAGGCAGTCGTGAGGGCGGATATCAGGGAATCATATGTAACTTTGGTAAAAGCAGTGTTAATGGGTCTGTTTGGATGGGTATTTATTCCGTTTGAGGGGAAGCATAAGAAGAACCGATCATAAAAGGTAACTTTTGGAGAATGAAGCTTGAAAAAAGGATTATACGATAGCAATAAAAGCAGGAAGGTTAATACAGCCATTACTGCAGTCTGTATTTTATCGATGTTCATCACAGCTATGATTATCTCCGGATGCAATGGGGATATTACGGAGGATAAGATATCAGGTAAGGAATACTCAGCTACAGCTTTGACAGAGAAACAGGAACCGGTCATACAGCTTAAAGATTATAATGATGCGGGTGATCCGGAGAACGGAAGTGAACCGGAAGATATAAGGAAGACAGGCATCAGCGCTGAGGTGCAGAGTGACAGCCTGGCCGAAGATAATGCCATAGGGGAAGAAGTTAATAATATGGCCGAAAACTTCTATATAACAGAGATAACGGATGACATATTTGACCGGATATACGGCAAGTCATTTAAGGAAGACTGCACACTGCCGCGAGAGGAGCTTAGATATCTCCATGTGCTTCACAAGGATATAAACGGAGAAGAGCATGAGGGTGAAATGATCGTAAATAAGCATATAGCCGAAGATGTGCTGGATATCCTTAAGACGCTCTACGAAAATGATTATCCGATAGAGAAGATAAGGCTCGTGGATGAATACGGGGCAGATGACGAGCTGTCAATGGAGGATAATAATTCCTCCTGCTTTAACTTCAGGTTTGTTCCTCGGACCAAGAAGATTTCAAAGCATGGCATGGGCATGGCGGTCGATATAAACACGCTGTATAATCCATATATTACAACCGTTAACGGCAGGAGAAATGTCGATCCCGTTAATGCCGAGCCGTATGCGGACAGGGATGCGGACTTTGATTATAAGATAGAAAAAGGCGATCTTTGCTATAATCTGTTCACAGGACATGGCTTTACATGGGGAGGAGAATGGAAAAACAGTAAGGATTATCAGCATTTCGAGATACCGGATGAGAAGATTAAGGAGTTCTATCCCGACTGATCGCGTATTATCATATTGTTCCGAGGTAATCTGCAAGGGCAGCGGGACATAAAGCCCTTATATGTGTGCCATCCGCCTCGAAGCTTTCCTCCAATACTTCTCCTTCATTGTGTATCCGGCTTAAGATGCTTCCGGCGCTGTAAGGAAGGATCAAGTCGACCAATCGGCTTCCTCTTTGCAGGATTTCGCGGAGAGCGTCAAGAAGCTCCTCTATTCCGTAGCCCGTACGGGCTGAAATAAATATTGAATCACTTCCGGGATTGTTCTTTATTGTCAGTTCTTTATCTCTTATATCCGCCTTATTGTATACATACAGTCTTGGAATTCCCGATACATTCAGTTCTCTCAGCGTATCCTCCGTAATCCTCTTATGCATGGTATAATGAGGATCGGATGAATCCATTACGATCAACAGCACATCGGCATATTTTACTTCCGCAAGAGTAGAACGGAAGGCCTTAATAAGATCATGAGGTATATTCTCGATAAATCCGACCGTATCGGACAAAAGAAAAGGTCTTCTTCCGGGAATGGCTATCTTTCTTACGGATGTATCAAGAGTAGCAAAAAGCATGTCTTTCTCAAACACCTTTTTCTCCGAATCTTCGGCATATGAAGAAACAGAGGATTCTATCAGGCGGTTCATTAAAGATGATTTGCCGGAATTTGTATATCCGACTAAAGCAACAAGGGGATAGCCGTTTCTTATCCTTCCCCTGCGCTGTACCTCACGGGTGAGCTCTATCTGTTTAAGCTCCTTCTTAAGCTCTGTTATACGGTGCGATATCTGGCGTCTGTCAAGCTCTATCTGTTTCTCGCCGATACCCTTGTTTGCACGGCTCCCCCCACCACCGCTCTGACGGCCCAGATGTTTCCACATTCCGGTAAGCCGGGGCAGCATATATTGAAGGTATGCTGATTCTACCTGCAGTCTGGCCTCTCTTGTACGGGCTCTGCGCGAAAATATCTCAAGAATAAGATTGGTCCTGTCCCATACGGGAATACCGATGATCTTCTGCAGATTCTTCATCTGTGTGGGAGAGAGGTTTCCAAGGCATACGGCATATTCGGCTTCCGTTCCGCGGATAACGTAAGTAAGCTCCTCTGCCTTTCCCGAACCGATCCAGGTGGCGTTATCGGGATGGGGAAGGGACTGGGTAATGATTTCCTTCGGCTCAAGGTCACATGCCTCACAGAGGTTTTCAAGCTCCTTTACCGCATGATCGAATTCATCATCATCTTCTGTCGTCCGGAGGCATACAAGAACCACCGGAATCAGGGATTCCTGTATTTGATTGTCTGATGCTACGTCTCTGTACATAGTTTCCTTTATAAATAATACGTATTTTGATCCTGTTCTTAACAGGCATCTATTTATCATAGTAAACGGATTTATTTCATTTACTATAGACTAAATTACTTTATTGAGTCTCCCGTACTGCTTATTTTCTTCATCAGCCATATGCAGAAGGCAAGAGAAGGGAAAAAAGTCAGGACATAAGCAAGTGGCTGAGCCTCCTGTAT
>JAILNV010000026.1 GCA_024691125.1 Lachnospiraceae bacterium
AAAAAGCAGGGTTACAACAACTATACGAATTCCCTTGCTTAAAGAATTATATGAAAAGAAAAGGATGAGCTTAAGGGCGTTTCAGGACGGGAAGGATATTTGGAAGAGGTAGTATGAATTATGCATCAAATAGGGTATTCTAGAATGGCTAAACAGTATGTGCGTGTGAACGGACATATGATGGTGAATGCCCCCAAAATGAGAATGGCTGTCCGGGTAAGAATAGAGTGTTACAAAAATATAAATCAGCAAAGTGTCAGGAATCTTGGGTATCTCACACTATGAATAATGCGTCTGCCATAATCCGCTTAATCCTGTATAATAATATAGATTAAGCGGATTATAAATGTTCAAAGGGCTTGTATTGTTCAAATATAAGGCTTATAATCCACTTAAAGAGATGATTTGAGCTAGATTAAGTGAATTATAGGAGGGCGTTACTTTTGCTCATCGGAAGAGATAAGGAAATTGAATTACTGAATATGGCTATAAATGATAGTGAGTCGCACTTTATTGCCATATATGGGAGAAGAAGGATAGGCAAGACATATCTTGTCAGAGAAGCCTGCACCAACAGGCTTACGTTCCAGCATGCAGGCCTTTATGACGGAGGAATGAGTGACCAGATATTTGCGTTTACTGCTTCCCTCAGCGAAGCAGGATATGACTTTAAAAAGAAGCCTCAAAATTGGCTTGAGGCGTTTGAAGGACTTAAGGAACTGATAAGACAGTCAAAAGAGAGCAGGAAGATCATTTTTATAGACGAGTTGTCCTGGATGGATACGCCTAAAAGCAAGTTCATAATGGCTCTTGAGAATTTTTGGAACGGATTTGCATCAGCCAGAAGAGACGTGATCCTTATATGCTGTTCTTCTGCTACGGCATGGATGATCTCGAAGATCATACATAATAAGGGCGGACTATATAACAGGCTCACAGAGAAGATAGCGCTAAAACCCTTCTCGTTACGGCAGTGTGAGGATTACGTTCACGCAAAAGGACTGGTTCTTAATCGCGAGCAGATCCTGCAGTATTATATGATCTTTGGTGGTGTTCCGTATTACTGGACTTTTCTGAAGAAGGGTCTGAGCCTTGTCCAGAATATTGATGAGATTCTGTTTTCTGAAGATGCAGTACTTAAAGATGAGTTTAAATACCTGTATGCATCAATATTTAAAAACCCTGATGTATACCTTAAGATCATTCAGGTCCTTGGTAACAAGAAGGCCGGAATGACCCGGGAAGAGATAATAACTTCTTCCCAAATTGTCAACTCGGGAGATCTTACACTGCGACTTGAAGAGCTTGAAAGCTGTGGCTTTATACGCAGATATTATGCCTATGGAATGAAAAAAAAGAACGCGATGTATCAGCTGATTGACAACTATACCCTGTTCTATTACAAATTCTTAAGAAAAGCTCCAAGTGATGAGCACTTCTGGTCTAACAGCATCAACACTCCGTCATATAACACGTGGTGCGGCCTTGCATTTGAGAGGGTGTGCCTCGAACACATACTTCAGATAAAGAAGAAACTGGGTATCTCAGGGGTTCTGACGGAAGTAAACTCCTGGTATTGCAAAAAAGACCCTGAAAAAGGGATTTTTGGCTCACAGATCGATATGCTGATCGTCAGAAAGGATCAGGTTATCAATCTTTGCGAGATGAAGTATTCGGTCTCAGAATACACGATAACAGATAAGGATGAAAATGATATAAACAAAAAGATAAATGACCTTGTTAGGCAAACCGGAACAGGATACGCGATATTTCCGACACTTATTACAACGAAAGGACTTGTCCCGAATACCCATGCAGGAGTGATACAGTCCGTAGTTACATTGGATGATCTTTTCAAAAATGAGAAAAATTAAAGTGGCGACGATGCATAATGTAACGACTTAAAGACATTGCCTTATGAGGTATGCCCCTTTTTATCTTCATCTTTAAGATGATTTAGAAATTCATCGGTGGTGTAGACTGTTATAGGCACAGACTTATAATGGTTGCTATCTCGCGTTATGACTGCATCTACGCCACTGCGGATGGCGGTTGAGATCAAGATGGCATCCTCATAGTCATTGTTATCAAGAGCAACAGCCTCCTGACAGTCAATACCGAGAGTATCGAGAAGCTCAAAAAGTGCCATGATCTTTGTCACGACTTCACGGCATTTCTTATCGATATTTTCCTGCTCTCGGAACTGCTTTCTGGAAAAATAGTGGATATCAGCGATTTGTTTTGCCGCTACACAACCTATTATTTGTTTGTTTGCGATAGCAAGAAAAATTTTCTTACCGGATTCACACCACGGCTGCCTGTTCTGGAGTACATCGATAATGACATTTGTATCAACTAGAACTCTCATATTTCTTTAAGCCTTTCGTTTTGCACTTCTTCCATTGTCATAGTCTGAGGGAGGATGCCAAACAGTGACTCTGCGATTTCAACCCTATTTTGGAAGGGATTTGTGAGTTTAGCTACAATTTTGCCATATTGAGTGATATACACATCCTCAGTAGAAGCCAGAAGAAGATACTTGCTGAGATTTGTTTTCAGTTCAGTGGCAGTTATTGACATAGGATCACCTCCTGAATGCAATGGATTTAGATTTTGTAAGGCTACTGATTTCTTCATATTATATATTAGCAGAATCGTACGATTTTGTCAACCGAATCGAATGAAAGATATACTTCGATAGTACGATTTGCCAAAATGTTCAATCGATGGAGTAAATCAAACATTGTACTTCGCACTGACGATTTCTTGGTGCTTGATATATTGTTGGTACTAAACGGTAATCTCAACCGTTGAAATCCTCGGAACCTGCGCAAGGATAGAGTTAAATGCAGACGAGGTAACAAAGGTTGAGTGAGGCTGAAGAAACAGCGCGGCAGCAGGCGTAACGGATGTTTTACTTAACGAGCCGGATAAGTATCTTAAAAAAATCATTAACATGCATATCCCTTGCTTGAAGAACTATATGAAAAGAAAAGGATGAGCTTGAAGACCTTGTGTAACAGTACGCGGTACCAATATTGTACACATAAAATAATCCACGAAACAGCCAAAAGCACAGCCAGTGTTATAAGGATCAGTTAAGAACCCTGCCATAGCCCTTGCCGTATTCTGCCGCTGCCTCTTCATCAACTGAATCAAGATCGTTCCTTATATCATTGAGACGGTCCATATAGGCCTTCTCGGCGCCTTCCTCATTAATGTATCCGCAGTAGGGACATTTGGTATCCGAGGCATTTATTTCCGCTCCGCAGTTTATGCAGACCTGTATCTTATCACTCATATGCTCTCTTACTTCCTAAAGTCACATTATAATGTATCATAGTTGTCGCGGATACGCAAATGTGTGTTGATTGAAAATAGATGTATTTCGTGGCATAATTACAGTACTGGAAGAGCAGCAGATACAAATGAGGGAGAATAACGGGGTATGCCATGTGGTATGTGATACAGGTTAAAAGCGGAGAAGAAATGAGGATGAAAACACTGCTTGATAAGCTCGGAACTAAAGGAGCTTACAGGGAGTGTTTTATTCCAATGTTTGAGGATGTGAGAATAAGCGGCGGGAAATGCAGGATAGTGTTCAGAAGACTGTTCCCCGGATATATCTTCGCAGACAGCGATGATCCGGACAGGCTGTTTGAAAACCTGAAGGGGATCCCGGATTTTACAAGATTACTTGGAACTTCCGAAGCGGACGGAAACAAGGTCTTCATACCGGTCGGGGAGGAAGACCGGGAATTTATGATGACAATGTTTGAAGACGGTCTTATGCATATAAGCTATGTTCATATGAACAGGAACGGAAGGATCGACAAGATCGCGGGACCGCTCAGCAATTACCGCAATCATATAACCAAGCTTGAGCTAAGGCACAGGATGGCCATTGTGGAAGCTGAAATGTTCGGAAAGAGACGTAAGGTGAAGTTCGGCTTCTTTACAGATGATGATCCGGAGCTGCCGGAGATAGTCAGGCTCAAGAAAGATATCACGAACACGGATAACACAGGGGACGTACTGGACGGAATGGTGGAATTAGACATTGGCATCCATCCGGGAGATAAGGTCAGGGATGACACAGGTATATACGGAGACCAGATATTTACGGTTGAGAGGGTGGACCTAAGGCGCAGGACCGTTATATCGACCATTGAAATGTTCGGTACCGGTGCACGTATTGAACTCAGAGCCGATGAAGTTACTAAGGTTGGTGAAGCTGCGGATTGAAAAGATGCAGACACGATTCAACTAATTAAAAAGTTGACACGTTTCCCATAATCCCTCATAATGAAAATATGGGTGATCATGTTATGAGGAATGAGCGTAATGCAGGAAGAAAGCCTAAGATTTCCAATGCCGAGATGAAGGATATAATCTTAAGGCATGAAGCAGGAGAGGGTATTCCTTCGCTTGCATCAGAATACGGGATATCAAGGCAGGCGTTGTATAAGAGACTTAAGGAAAGCAGCTATAAGCCCGTGAGTATTGAATACTATACTGACGGTGAGCTGTGTACACTGATCGAGGTTGATTTTCGCAGGAATGACCTGCATGTAGTGAATTATGCTGTCGAGCTGTCAAGGCGGGCATTCGGATATATTGAGGACCCGGGATGGGATGATTTTCTACGCTTCATTGAGGATTATTATCTGGATGCAAGCGGAAGAGACAGAGCCGGAGGTTACTTCCTGAGTGAGTGTGGGCGGAAATATTCACTGGAGGATATCCCTCCGGATAACGGAGATAAGCATCTGGTTATCAGAACGGAGCATGATCAGAGACTGCCGGTATTCAGCTTTAATAAGAAAGAGATAATACTGACACGCTCTGATACTGATGGGTTCCAGATGAAAGCCCTAACCTCGGATCGAAAATATTTTGTCAAAGCACAGGCAGTTATGTCCGGCGTTAAGCTTAATGACTGGGCGGTGGAGATTATTTCGACAGGGATATGCCGACAGCTGGGGATTCCCTGCGTAGAGCAGAAACACTGCAGGTTTGTTTACGGCGGCAGGGAATATGATGGAGTATATTCACCCAATTTTGAGCTGGACGGGTATACGTTTATGTCTTTTGAGGGACTTCTTGAGAGGATGCACAGGTCGTCAAAGGAAGATGAATTCATAAAACCGGGTCCAATAGAGAAGCTTAAGTGGTGTGCAGCGCTGCTGTCCGAAGCAGGGAATATACCATATGAAGATACAGAGAAATACGTTCTGGATCTTGCGGTGCTGGATTGCATTATCGGGAATGTTGACAGGCATACAAGGAATTTCGGGCTGTTTTATAACGTTCACACCGGAAAATTCGAAATACCTCTTGTGTTTGACAGCGGGATGGGACTTTTCGAGAATGATCCTTACAGGGATGAATACAGAACATTTGAAGAAGCGATGAACCATGTGTATGTTGCGCCATATGGGGAGGATCCGTTTGATATGCT
>JAILNV010000104.1 GCA_024691125.1 Lachnospiraceae bacterium
AAGGAAGTAACATTCACTGTTAAGACAAACAGCCTTGCAGGCTTCTACTCAGATGCAAAGGGTGAAGTTGCACTTACAGATTCAGGTAAGAGCAAGACTTATAAGTTCTCTAACGGTGGTGAGGAAGGTACATCCGGACAGGAAGTCGGTGAAGGAATCAGCATCGAAGGACTTGAGGAATTCTACTACTACACTGGTTCACCTATCAAGCCTGCAATCAAGGTTGTTGATAACGAAGCAGGTAAGACTCTTGCAGAGACTACTGATTACACAGTTAGGTACTATAACAACAAGAAGGTTGGTACTGCAAGCATTTCAGTAAAGGGTAAAGGAAACTACGATAAAGAAAGCGCAGGTGCTACATTCGAGATCAAGGATCCTCTTTCAGAAGTTTCTGATATGCAAGCACTTGCAGGCAAGGTTAAGAACATCGAGAAGATCGCTCCTATGGCTTACACAGGTGAGCCTGTATATCCTGAGACTATTACAGTAAATCTGAACGAAGGCGGCTCTGTGGTATTTAAGAGCAACGGCGACGGCTCATACTCAAATGACGATAGTAAGGAACTTGTAATAGTAGTTTCTAACAACGTTAAGAAGGGTTCTGCTACTGTAGCAGTAACAGGTACGGATGGCAAGACCAAGAAGGCGACCTTCAAGATCACAGCTATTGATATCTCAGCCGGTATTGCAGACGGTTCACCGATCGAGGGAACTATCGCAGACACTGCTGAGTACAGAGTAGCAGGCGCAAGGCCTGACATCGAGCTGACATTCAACGGTGAAGAGCTTATTGAGGGTCAGGATTACACAGTTAAGGCTAATGCCAAGAAGGGTGAATACACGATCAAGGGTAAGGGCAACTTTGCTAAGAGCTTCAAGGGTACATACACAGTTACTCCTTTAGACCTTGCATCATGCACATTTGAAGGTGCAGACGTATACGAAGGCGTTAAGGCTGATAAGGTTAAAGCAACAGTTATAGATCCTGACAACGGTATTATCCCTCGTTCGAAGTACACAGTAACAGCAACACCTGAAGAAGGTGGAGCTGATGCTAAGGGCAAGCTTATTGCAGGCAAGACAGTTACCGTTAAGGTAACAGCTAAGGATGCTGCAAGCCTTTCAGGTGAAACAGCAGAGCAGACCTTCACAGTTGGAACAAAGCTTTCAGGTGCTAAGATCAATGCTAAGAAGATAGTTAAGACCTACACAGGTCAGCCGATCGAACTTGAAGATGAAGATTGGGCAAGCATTGATGTAAAGATTAAGAAGGTTAAGCTTGTATACGGTGAGGACTTCGTAGTAGCCGGATACAGCAAGAACGTGAATAAGGGTCAGATGATCGTTACCATTAGGGGTACCGGTACAACAACCGAAAGGGGAACCTTCTCGGGTACAGCAACCTTCAAGGTTAAGATCAAAGCTAAGACTCTGATGAAATAATCTTCCGGGAGAGAACCCGTAAAAACACAAATTGAATTACACAGCCGTAGGAGGGAACTCCAAACGGACTGATAGGCTACAAAACGGGGAACCCGCCGGAGCTGCTCCGGTGGGTTCCCCGTATATAAGAGTTAATTGTGAGGTAGTGTATGGTATCAAGGACGATAGGGATCGGAGATCAGATAAAAAAACTGAGGATACAGGGCGGTTATACCCAGCAGGATCTGGCTGATAAGCTTAATGTGACCAGGTCCATCATAAGTGCTTATGAGAAGGATAAAAGAGCACCGTCATACGGTAAGCTTATCGAGCTCGCGGTTCTGTTTGATGTATCAACGGACTACCTTTTAGGTGTGAACGCCGGCCAGTCGCTTGACTTATCGGGGCTTACAAAGGATGAAAAGCTGGCCGTCGCCACATTGGTTAAAACCATGAGATGATTGATTCTTAATTAATGAACCAAAGCTCCCCGGAATGCTCCGGGGAGTTTTTTTGTAGATGACAAAGCAATTTGCATATGCTAGTATATCCTTGTAAGCAGGTATTTTCACATAAGACAGTCAACACAGTCATCTTAAGACGTTTCTAAGTCGTTTCATGAATTCTTGCTTATAAACCCAATATCATTATAGGCAGGAATTATGAAAAAATTAGTTTTCTCTCTACACTCGGTTCCTGCCAATATCAAACACAAAGGAGGGATTATATGAGTGGACAGAGAAAAATGAAGAGCTATGAGGAGCTTGGATTCAGGGATGATTTTATGTTCGGTAAGATTATGGAGGATTCGGAGCTTTGCAGGGAGGTGCTTGAGCGGCTGTTGGGGCATCCGATAAGTGAGCTTAAGGAGGTTCAGACCCAGAGGGAATTCCGTCACAGCGTTGACGGGAAGCCGATAAGGCTTGATGTGTATAATGAGGACAGCGACGGAAGCATTTATGATGCGGAGATGGAGAACCTGAACAATAAGACGGTCGAATCCCATCAGCTGCCGAAGAGGAGCCGCTATTATCAGGGCGCGATAGACATCGATTATATGGACAAGGGTAATTCGTATAAGAAACTTCCGGAAAGCAGCGTGATGTTTATCTGCACCTTTGATCCGTTTGGAAAGGGATTTCCGCTGTATACATTCCGGGAGAGGTGCGATGAAAAGCCGGAACTGACTCTGAATGACGGGACAATGAAGGTTTTCTTTAATTGCAGCTATAAGGGTAAGGATATACCGGATGCGCTGCGAAAGCTGTATGATTACGTAGAAGATGGAAAAGCAGATGACGATCTTACCAAAAGGATTGATGCTGCTGTAGTTAAAGCAAGAAAGAACTCTATATGGAGGACGCAGTATATGAAAGAACGGGTTTTACTGATGGATGCCAGGGAAGAAGGCAGGGAAGAAGGCAGGGAAGAAGGCAGAGAAGAAGGCATACAGACGGGTGGAGACATTAGGGATTTTCAACGTATTTCGGATATGCTTCACAGGGGCAAGACGGTAGATGAGATAGTTGACTTCTGCGGATATTCCCGTGAATTGGTAGAAAGTGTTGAAAGGGAAATGTTCACTGTGACCGACTGATTCTTAACAACAATAATTAACGCCCCGGAACTTAAGTGCTCCGGGGCGTTATCGTATAGGGGGGGTGACTCACAAGGAGCAACGGAGACAGGTTGCTTAATGAATGTATCATCCGTATTGGTTAATTCTTAAGCCATTTTATCCGAAATAATAAGTAGAAGGATAGTTGGTTTCCGCAGTATAAAGGAGGTGATCCCATGGCAAAGAGGTATTGCTTCTTCAATGTGGATGGACTTCTTAACAAAACAAGTGACTGGAAAAAACCGTTTACGATCAATTACGGGCTAGCCAATTTCTTCTGCTTCTTTTTATCGGAGCATGATCTTATACCCGTGCTTACGTCTTCGTGGCGTATGGGCTTTAACGGAGCCGGAGACATGAATAATGCTCCATACATAAAGGAACTCGAAGCGATATTTGATTCTTACGGGCTGACGATCTGTGATAAAACACCAATTCTTAAAGGAAGACCTCGCGATAAGGAAATCGAGAGGTTTTTATATTTTCACAAAGGAAAGGATTATATCGTGATAGACGGAGATCCCGATGAGTATGACAGGATAAACGACAGGGTTTATTTCATAGACCCCAAAGCGGGATTTACCGAGGATGATGCCAGGAAGGCCGACAAGCTCCTTAAGAAGCTAGACAGGCTGAGTGCATAGGCTTCCTATTTCGTGATATTCATCAGATAACACTCCGTAATAAGCATCGATCCTCCCGCTTCAGTTGATGTAAGGCTCCCCTTAAAGGAGTCCATAAGTACGAGTATTTTCATATTTACTGATCTACCGGACGCTCATCCTGTCCTCGGGAGCAAGATACATGTTGTCCCCTTTTTTTACATCGTGGGTCTTGTAAAACTCCTCAGGATTTAATGATAGCATATGCGTTGATATGTAACAAGGGGCGGATTCACCCCGTTGCAATAAGGATAATTACATTTTATAATATTGTACATGAGCAGGAATAACGGGGAAGATCTTACGATCAAAAAACACATATCCGCTCGTCAGGTCATAAGGAGGATGGGGATAAAGCAGGTGCTCCCTTTTCTTCTGCTGCCTCTTTTCCTGATCTTTCTGATATTCATGAACTGATATGTAATGACCTCCTGTCAAGAGGAAAATTACAGGGAGCCACCACAAATTTTATTTTATTGTTCTGAAGTCGTCTCGAAAGAGCCTCGGATTATCAGTTCTCGGCATTGGCCACTCTGATATACGTGGATTGGTTA
>JAILNV010000119.1 GCA_024691125.1 Lachnospiraceae bacterium
TGTAGATTGCCAGTGCCGCATCATAGGTCTGTCCAAGATGCTTTATCGCAAAAAGCCATAATTCGAACGTCATGTGATATCCTCCGTGCATATATAACTATGTGAAGCTTCTCTATAAATATATAATAACATGTTTAGAAAGGCTTTCAAGTTCGTCAGTAGATTTCGTATTCATGAGCACTCCTATTTGTTATAATGATTATGACCGATCAATTACAAAGGATTGTTATATGATAGATATACAGGAACAACTGAAACTTTCATATTATAAAGAAATCGCGACCTTAAACAGTAAGCACAGGATCACCGTTGTCCAGCATCAGGAAACTCTCCAGATCTTTGCGAAAAAGGTGCTAGGCATATATAACCTTGATGTCTACCTTTCACTTAAGGAAAACCCGGTATCGGGGATGCCAAGGATATTTGAGGCCATAGCACAGGATGATGAGCTTGTCATTATTGAAGAGTATGTCTCCGGACAGAACCTTGAACAGCTTATCAATGAACAAGGAAGCCTTTCACAAAAGGAAACCGTCGATTATGCTCTAAAGCTCTGCAACATCCTTTCGGAGCTGCATTCACGCAAACCGGCTATCATCCACCGCGATATAAAGCCCACGAATGTGATAATCACGCCTGCTAACGAGCTTGTCCTGATAGACCTTAATGCTGCCAAATACGAAAGCGAAAAGGAAGAGGATACAAAGCTCCTTGGTACTAAAGGTTACGCTGCACCCGAACAGTATGGTTTCGGCTCTTCAGGCGTGCAGACAGACATATATGCGGTAGGTGTGCTTATGCGCACCATGCTGAATGGATCGCTCTCTTCCGGATTTGATGCTGACAGCCGTCTTTGCAAGATCATAAATAAATGCACTGAACTTAGTCCGAAACTCCGTTATGGATCCATTGAAGACCTGAAAAATGCCTTAGAGGCCACTCATATCGTCGGGAAAAGGGTATTCCCCCGTAAATGGATATCATATCTTCCTCCGGGCTTTCGCAGCGGGAATCCGGGATATATGCTCATAGCTGTGTTTGTGTATTACTTCGTAATTTTTCTGCAGCCTTGACCTTACTATAAAAGGGAGTTCTTTGGCAGAGCTTATAGTAACGCGTATTTGCATACTATTTACCCTGCTGTTTATTATTTTCTTTACGTTTAACTATCAGGGTATACAGACACATATCACAATATTTAAAGATAAGAACAAACCCCTGGCTGTTCTGAATGTTGTGATCATCGATCTTGTGGCCGTAGCTGTCTTAATAGTTGTGCTGCTGATCGCAAGCAGCTTGTTATACTCATTATAACACTACCGTAAAAATAATATTGCCCCCAAACTGGGGGCAATTTAAGTAAAATCGGTTCTTTTTTGATTATATATCGCACGTTATGATAACAAGTTGATGCTTTTGGGGAAAACCCGCCTTGAATCTTTGAGTATATCGAAGTATAATTTTGTATATCATAGTATATCGATATATGAGAAGTATATCAAAGTATACCATATAAAATGATAGTATATCTTTTGTTATACTATTCATGAAGGAGAAAGCAATGGCTGTTATAAATAATCCATATACTACAGGTTTTGGAAGAATCCCTTCTCATTATATCGTCAGGGATATTGTCATCGATGATATCATCGAGAGTATCAATGCTTACGAGATACAGGGTCAGGCTTATAAGCTCACAGGCATACGTGGTACTGGCAAGACTGTTACACTGACGTCTATAGAACGAAGGCTGCGAGAAGATGATTCGTGGATTGTTACAGGAATAAAGCCGGATGGAAACATCATGGAAGATATAGTTGGAAGCATATATAATGAAGTCCCGATGCTCTCTTCTTTCTTTAGCAGGGAATTAAACCTGAGCAAATTTGGCATAGGAATAAATATAAAAAACTGCCTTCCGATCAGTAGTCTTGATGCTGCTTTGAAAAAAATACTGACAGAGTTGAAAAAAAAGGATAAAAAGCTTCTTGTTACGATCGATGAAGTTAAAAATACAGAGAAAATGAGAAGCTTTGTTCAGGAATTTCAGCTCCTGATACGGCAAGATCTGCCAATTTTTCTAATTGTTGCCGGATTATACAATGATATTGAAAACCTTGAGAATGCTGATCATCTGACTTTCTTTCTTAGAGCTGAAAAATATGATATGAAGCCGCTCAATCATACACTGATACGGTCAGATTACATGAAGACTTTGGGTGTGAGCCGTGATGTTGCCGATGATCTTGCGGCTATAACCAAAGGATACGCATTTGCTTATCAGGCACTTGGTAAGTATATGTGGGAGTCCGGCGAAAAAACCATCACAGAGGAAGTGCTTGCAAAATTGGATGAGGCTCTGTCTGAAAAAGTATATCAAAAGATATGGAGTGAATTGTCTGCGAATGTAAAATGGTATCTCACATATATTGTAAGAAAGGATAGCATGCAGGTGAGTGAACTGCTGGAATTGACTAAAAAGAATAAAAATCAGTTTTCTAAACCCAGGCAGGAACTTAAGAGGCAGGGCATTATTGATACTTCAATACGTGGAGTTATGACTATAAGACTTCCGCGTTTTAGGGAGTTTGTCGAGGCACACGCTGAATGATGAAATTATCTGGCAGGCTATATTCTTCACAAGGATTATATTTATGAACCATAATGGTATACAAATAATACGGCTCCGCTATGAAAGTCGCATGTTAATTGAGCACTTTTTCATTGATAATCCAGAAGTTTAACCCGTCTTCCGGGTCTTCGCATCTTGTTCAGGGCTTTTGACTCTAACTGTCGTATGCGTTCCCTTGTAACACCCATTTTTGACCCGATCTCTTCGAGCGTCTGTATCCTTCCATCATAGAAACCAAAGCGCATACATATTATTTCCTTTTCCCTTGGCGTAAGTATCTGCATCAGGCTTTCCAGATCTTCATGAAGCATTATCGTGGATACCTGTTCTACGGGATTTGCATCAGGATCACCCTCCAACATATCTACCATTTCCGAATCCCCATCCTCTCCTATCGGAGTATCATAGGATACAGTATCCTGAGACAGCGCATAGAGATCACGAAGTCGCTGAACCGATATCCCGAGGTATTCGGACAATTCAGTTTCGTTTGGACTGCGGTTCAGCTTATAAGTCAGCTCATGTTCGGCTCTTTTTAGGCGACTTAACGAATCATTGAGGTGAACGGGCAGTCTGATAGTCCTTCCATTATCAGCGATCGCCCTTGTGATGGCCTGCCTTATCCACCATGTAGCATACGTAGAGAATTTATAACCCATCCGGTAATCGAATTTTTCAACTGCCTTAATAAGACCGATGTTGCCTTCCTGTATAAGATCAAGGAATGACATATCGCGGTTCCGGTATTTAGTACCATAAAAGTGTAGTTGTTAGAGAGTAATTAACTCTGACATCTGCACTTATTTTATTATAATAAGGGGAGTAATTGGTCTGACGTCGGTTATTTGGATCATGGCATCCGTCAAAAAAACTGTCAACCAACCCCTTATTATAAGCATTCGATTAAGCAGGTAGGGATCAGCTCCCGCGTAACCAACTAAACTGAATGGTAATAAGTGCGGCTGGGACAATTACTATTATCAGTTCAAGGAGGTAGCAGATGATAAGCGTTGG